>CAVFCJ010000037.1:0-13486 GCA_963620965.1 bacterium | reverse complement strand
GTATCTGTTTCAAGGACAGTTCCGTCTGCGTTCTTCCAAGTGATTGTATAACTCGGAATCTTGTCGATTGTAGCCGTTTCGTTATATCCGCAAACCGAGCAAGTTCTGTGTTTTTCGCCCGCACTTGTTACGGTTGCCGTTTTTGATACGATCCACTCGCCATAGGTATGGCTTGCAAAATCCGATTTGAGCGGTGTAGCGTGATCGCAAGTGCTTGCATGCCAATGTCCCGTTTGGTCTTTCGTCCAATCGGTTGCATAAGTGTGCGTTGCAGTGTTTTCCACCGTTCTTGTTTCTTCATAGTTACAAACCGAGCAAAGTCTGTGTTCTACCTTGTCGGCATGCACTCCTGCCGGTGTTTTTTCTGTCCAACTGCCAAAAGTATGCTCGGCAACGTCTTGCTTTTCGCTTGTATGCGTGCAAGTTGCGGGATGCCAATGGCTGTTTTCGTCCTTTTGCCAAACGGACGTATCGAATGTGTGAGTGTGCAAAAGGCTTGCGACGGCTTCGGTCTTGGTTTGTCCGCAAACGGTACAAGTGAAAGTTTTGACTCCTTCCGCCGTTTCGGTAGGTGCTGTCGTTATTTCACCACCGTTCCAAGTATGCTCGGCAACGTCTTGCTTTTCGGTGCAATTTTCGCCTTTACATGCGTGCCAGTGGTTGGTCACATCTTTTTGCCATGTGGCCGTATCAAAGTTGTGAGTGTGGGCAAGTTTTGCAACCGATTCGGTCTTGGTGTAACCGCAAACCGAGCAAGTGAAAGTTTTGACTCCTTCCGCCGTTTCGGTAGGTGCTGTCGTTATTTCACCACCGTTCCAAGTATGCTCGGCAACGTCTTGCTTTTCGGTGCAATTTTCGCCTTTACATGCGTGCCAGTGGTTGGTCACATCTTTTTGCCATGTGGCCGTATCAAAGTTGTGAGTGTGGGCAAGTTTTGCAACCGATTCGGTCTTGGTGTAACCGCAAACCGAGCAAGTGAAGGTTTTAATTCCGTCTGCCGTTTCGGTCGCAGGGGTTGTTATAACACCGTCGTTAAATGTGTGGGCGACTTTTTCGTCCGTGTCGGTGTGCCCTTCTACGGTGCAAGCGTGGTAATGACCTTCGGCGTCATACGACCAAGTTTCTGCAAATTCATGCTTTACTTCGCTGCCACTGTTGTTTTGATTTTCATCGCAAGCAACAAGTGTTGTTAACGACAAAATGGCAACAAGTGCGATTAAAAGAATTGTGATGAGTGACTTTCTTTTCATGGGCATTCTCCATTTTAAGAATTTTGTTTTTGGGTGGCTCTTAACCATTGAGCCGATTGCAAAAAAATAGACCAAGGCAGTGTTTCCTTGATCTATCCATATAGACGGTAAATGCTACCCCCCCCCGAAAATTTTCGAGAAGGAGCAAGGCTATTATGACATTAGTCATATTCTTTGTTTAGTATACCACAGGTCGCTATGTTTTTCAATATTTTTAGACAAGTTTTGAAAAATTTGCGAGGGCGAAAGTGACATGGCATTTACAAGTTGTTTATTTTTGTTTGCGTGATACAAAACAGAGTATCAAAAAAGAAAGCACCCGTCGAGGGGTGCTTAAAATATTGCTCGTTTTGCCTCAGACAAAGAGCAACGACAGCGCGATGAGGAACTGCGCAAGATAGTAAGTTGCGTGATTTACAATTATCATAAGACGGGATTCGGGATTGAGAACGCCCTTGCGTTCGTAGTCCGCAGGCTTGGAGAAATAGGTCATCGAAAGCACCATATCCGACACCACAAACAGCACCGAACCGGCAACGAGTATGCCTGCCGAAGCAGAGCCTTGCGCGGGCTTGACGTACAGCGCGCTGAGCACCACGAACCAACAAAGCAAAAACGCGTACGCTATGCTCGGGACAAGGAATTTGCCGAACTGCATTTTGAGGACGTATATGCACACGAGGAACATCACCGCAACGATTGCCGCCGAGCCGAGTGCCGACCAAAGCAGATTCATTTCGTAGCCGTTGAAGCGAATCGCCATCGACGTGATGTACAAAATGTGACCTATACCGAACGCCAACATACCGAAGTACATCATCGTGTCACGGTCCTTTTCAACGCCCTCGTATTTGCCCTCGAGGCTCTTGAAATAGATTTTGAAATCGAGGGTTATGTCCCCCACCATTCCGAGCACCAAGCCCATAATCACGAGCGCACTCGGAAGAAGTTTCGCGTCGAAGTTGCCCACTATGCCGTTTTCGACAACGGCAGCAAGCCCCGTCGCGATAAAGAAAAGCGAAGTCGCGGTTTTAAGCACGATTGCAAGAGCGGACGATTTTTTGTCTCTCGCAATCAAAAACAGAATCAGCATTATTATGCCGCAAACAAGCAGAAAATACGGTAACATACTTTCCCCCTTCGTAGATTTGATAAGTTTATTTTACACCCTAAATTTGAAATATTCAACACTCAATATTCCGCAAAAGTTCGCAAAACGCCCGCTTTTTTGCGGCGTAACCGCCGTTTGCCGTTTCCGATTGCAATTATCGGTTATTATTTGTCTATTATTAATTTGCAAATACTGCGATTTGGTATTATCATATAAAAAAACGAAATAAGGACGAATTTATGGACGTCATCAACTTTTTGGATAAATCGTACACGGCGTATCACGCCGTAAAACACAGTGAATATATCCTTGAAAAACACGGATTTTCAAGACTTAACCTTGCGGACAAGTGGAATCTCGAAGTCGGCGGCAAGTACTACGTCGTCAAAAACGGCACTTCGGTGATCGCGTTTGCCGTCGGCGAAAACTTTGCTTTCAATATTGCGGCAAGCCACACCGACTCGCCTTGTCTGCACGTCAAAGGCAGAGAGTTGCTTCCCTCCCCCGAAGGCTCAAGGCTCAACGTCGAAGCGTACGGCGGACTTATCCTCTACTCTATGCTCGACGCACCCTTGAAAGTTGCAGGCAGAATAGTCGAAAAACACGGCGATATGCTCACGAGCAAAATCGTCGAGAGCGACTACGCCGTCAATATCCCATCACTTGCCATACACCACAATCCCAACGTCAACTCGGCGTTCTCGGTGAGCGTGCAAAAGGACATGCTTCCGCTCGTCGGCGACGTGGACGACTTCTATTCCACTCTTTCGAAAGAGGAAATCGTTGACGCGGACCTTTACGTCGTGCCTGCGACTTCGCCTTTCAGAAGCGGCGCAAACGGCGAATATCTCTGCTCGCCGAGAATCGACAATCTCACGAGCGTGTACGCAACCCTCGCCGCGCTCGTAAACGCAAATCCGCAAAACATTGCGATTTGCGCTTGCTTCGACAATGAGGAAATCGGAAGCCGCACCAAGCAAGGCGCAAACTCTTCGCTTATGCAAACCGTGCTTGAAAAAATCACGAGCGGACTCGGCAAAACCAAAGACGATTATATATCCGCTTGCGAAAACGGTTTCATCCTTTCCGTTGACAACGCCCACGCGCTTCACCCGTCCTTCCCCGAAAAGATGGACGTCAAAGAGCGTGTGTATATGGGCAAAGGCATAGTCGTCAAACATCACGTCAACTATGCCACGGACGGCGAATCCTCTGCGATTTTCAAAACCATACTCGACAAAGCAAATGTCGAATGGCAAGACTATTACAACAATTCCGACCAACGTTGCGGAAGCACGATAGGACTTATGGCAAGCGCGAATCTCGGCATGAAAGCGTGCGACATAGGTCTTGCTCAACTTGCTATGCATTCTGCCGTAGAAACGGTTTCGTATGCGGATATTGCAAAAATGCAAGGGGGCGTAAAAGCGTTTTTCGACGCAAGACTCGTCGAATCCTCAAACTCGATTCTCGTTGGCTAATTTATATTAAAATTACACAAACGATACTTTATTTGCGCAAAATGCGCAAATAAAGTACCGTTTTTTGTTAATACGTTTTTCAAGACGAATACTTGATTACTCTTGAATTATTCGGATTCGCAGCCGCCGAAACGTTACTCGTAGACAGGCGGAGCCGTAGTTTATGGAACGACGAAGAATCGTTGTGAGCATCAACTTGTGTCGTTGCAACTGCCGAGCCGTCTCAAAGTTGCAACCCCTTACGTCACAAACAAATGCTCTGATTTGTTTGTGACAGGACGTTTGCGCCAAAATATTTGTCAAGCCATCTTGAAAAGATGGGTGACAAGTGTTTTGCATCCGGCGCAAAGAAAAGCAATTATTTTACAAATGCACTGAACGCTTTATGCGCAGTGTAAAGGTCTGCCTTCGAGATAAGTTCGTTCGGTGCATGCATAGAAAGCACGGGTACGCCCATATCCACGGTGTCAATGTTCATCTTGGATATGAACTTCGCAACCGTTCCGCCGCCGCCGAGATCCACTCTGCCGAGTTCACCCGTTTGCCATACGACGTTCTCTTTTGCAAACACGCCTCTCAAATACGCGATGTATTCTGCCGAAGCGTCGTTCGAGCCGCTCTTGCCGCGTGCGCCCGTAAACTTGTTCATCGTAACGCCCTTGTTGACGTAGCCGACGTTCATATCTTCAAACGCAGATGCGAACGAGGGGTCGTATGCGGCGGTGACATCTGCCGATATACACTTTGAACGTTCGCGCACGACGGACGGATTTGCGCCGTAACTCCTTGCGATTTCGTCAATCAAGTCGCTGATGACAACGCATTGCATACCGGTGTTGCCCTCGCTTCCGATTTCCTCTTTGTCCGCGAGAATGCACATAACGGTTTGGTCGGTGTCGGTGTCGAGAGTTGCGGTGATTTCGGGATATGCGCACACTCTGTCGTCGTGACCGTAACTTGCCACGAACGCTCTGTCAAATCCGACGTCTCTTGCTTTTAACGCAGGCACTGCTTCGAGTTCTGCGGAAAGGAAGTCTTCCTCGCATACGCCGTATTTTTGATTGAGTATGGCAAGCACGCCTTTCTTCACAGCGTCCTTTTCCTCGTCCTTGACGGGGATTCCGCCAACCAAAAGATTGAGGTTTTCGGCAAGGAATCCTTCGCCGATAGTCTTCGTGACCTGTTCTTGCGAAAGGTGCGGAAGAAGATCCGTGATATAGAACACGGGATCGCCTTGCTCGTCGCCCACTTTCACATCAACGCTCGTGCCGTCTTTAAGCACGATCACGCCGTGAAGCGCAAGCGGAATCGTGAGCCAGTGATACTTTTTGATACCGCCGTAATAGTGCGTTTTGAGATACGCCATATCCGCTTTTTCGTAGAGCGGAACTTGTTTGAGGTCGAGTCTTGGGCTGTCGACGTGAGCAACGAGAATACGGATGCCGTTCTTTGCCACGTCCGCTTTGCCTGCGCGCACGATAAACAAACTCTTGCCGCGGTTGTTGTAGTACAACTTGTCGCCCGCGTTGATTTTGTCACCGAGAGTATAGGCTTTGTAGCCTCTCTTTTCGATGATTTCGACGGTTTCTTTCACCGCTTCTCTTTCGGTTTTGCCGTTGTCGAGGAATTTTTTGTATCCCTCTGCATATTCGCTTATGGCTTTGAGTTCGTTCTCGTCCGCCAAAGCGTAAACGTTTTGTCTTTTATAGGTAAGATCCATAAAAAGCCTCTCCAAAAATTTATTCTGACAATATTATAGCACACCGCGTGCAAAAATCAACTTTCGGGCAGTTTCTTTTTGTCGCGCATATGCGGTTATATAAAAAAACGCCCGACGGGCATATCATTTTCTTCCGACGAGTTCGTCGAGCGAAACGTCGAAATAGTCGGCGATTTTGATGAGCGTATAAATATCGGGCATACTGTAGCCGTTTTCGTAGTTGGACACCAAACTTTTCTTGCCGCCCAAAACTTCGGCAAGTTCCCCTTGCGTTTTACCGTTCAACTTGCGAAGTGCTTTTATGTTTTCGCCGATTTCGTTTTTCATATTGACAATAGTACAAGTATTATGTACAATATGTGTAAAAGTACAAGTTTCTTGTATTTATTAGATTTTGCAGAAATTAAAGGAGGAGTTTTATGAAAAACAAAACAACCGCGGGGCTTTTTGCCTTTTTTCTCGGCGGCATTGGTATACATAAGTTTTATCTAAATCAAACGACTGCCGGTGTTTTATATCTGCTGTTTTCATGGACGTGTATACCTGCAATTTTGGCATTTATCGACGCAATCATTCTTCTGACGATGTCCGATGATGAGTTCAACGCAAAATACAACGACGTGCAAATATCGACAAAGACATCCGTTCCTGAAACAAACCGCTCACAATCAAATGCCGCACCCAAACAACCAACGATAAACCAAACCGAGTTGTTCTCATCTCAACCAAACACAGAGTCAAAAAATGCTGTCGATTCACTCATCCATTTCAAAAAACTTTTGGATGACGGTGTTATATCCCAAGATGAATTCGATGCGATAAAACATAAAGTTTTGGGGGTGAATTTATGAAAAAGACAATCAATTATTTTTCAATATTTTTGATGGTTGCCTCTTTGTGTGCAATGATAAGCGGCATTGTCGGTGGGGTAGGCATATTTAATGATACAACTCTTTACAGACCATACCAATACGGTAATATAAACAAAGTATATCACTACGATGACGGCATCATAGCCATTGTAGGTTCTTGTTTGTTGATTGTTGCCGTAATATTCTATATCATCTCAATCGTCTCAAAGAAAAAAAACCTCATTTTTATTCACGTGCCCTCTGCCATAGCGTTGCTTTTCTCGTCAATACTGCAACTCATTGCAACGTGGTTTTATTTGCAATACAACAGTGAGGCTTATGTCAATCTCTCGTCGTTAGATTGGTATTATACAACGTTATCAAACGGTATAATTAGTATCGTTCTTTGCGCAATCACTATTGTTTACATTGTTTTCAGCGCAACGTGTTTCCAAAAGCAATCGGAAAAAGCCGATGAATCGCAAATTGTCGTAAACACCAAGACCCAAACGCAGCCAACTCCGCAAGTCGATTTTGACGAATGCATAGCACAAATAAACTACTTTTACAGTCTATACTCGGCAAACATTTTGACAGAACAGGAATTTAATGAGCAAAAAGCGCGAATCTTTCAAAGCATGGAAGTAAAAAACAAATAAAGGATGTATCGCCATGAAAGATAAATTCAAATTTATATGCATACCGACAATCGTTTTATCCGTTTTGTCGTTTATATTTGCCTTACTCGGCGGCGTTTTTTCTGGCTATTACGATTATTTCGCCGCGTCCATAGTAGCAGGCGTATTCATGTTGCTTTCAATCTTCTTCACCTCTTTTGCGATGGTAAAAACGCCGATGCTTTCAATCGGCACGATAGTCGTTTCAACCATATGTCGCGTTTTGTTAAGTCACTATTCTTCGATATTCATCTTATTTGCCGCAATTTTCACAACTTTAGTATATGTTCTGTCCCTTGTATATGTCTTTTACGGAATTTGCAGTTTGATATCAAAGAAATACGCAACAATGCAAAATCAATCTATAAACACTGTGCTTGCACAATCTCAAACAACAAACTCTACCGCCAAATGCTCTGGGGTAAGTTCGCAATTATCGGCAAATTTGGCGACGCTATCCACTGAGTTGCAGCAGTTCAAAAAACTTCTTGACTGTCAGATAATCACACAAGGAGAATTCGAGGCTGAAAAATCAAAATTGATGAGTAAATACGGATTGTTGTCAACGTCCAATTCGCAATCGGTCATTAAAACGACAAGTTCGCCTTCAAGCGACATAGACGGCAAATATGACACAGGAACGTTTGTTTTGACGATTTCACAAAACACTTTCTCTTTCAATGACAAAAAAACAGATGCTGTTGCTATGTCCGGAGTGCTTATGTATTACAAGGAAAGCAAAACAATTTGTATGTTTAAGCCGGACAAGTCACGCATAATATGTCTTGTCAACAACGACGGCAACCTCGTTTTGAAAAACGGAACCGTCATACCGAGAATGAAATAATTATATCTGCCTGAATAATCTTTTGAAAGTCGCTCGCAAGGCGACTTTTGTTTTACATTGCGAAATTGTGTGCTATAATGATTTTATCAAATATTTGCAGGTGAATTATGATTATCGATAAAAGGCAAGAAGTTTTGGCACATAACCTCGTCAACTATTCCATTCACGTCGGCAAGGGCGACAAGGTTTGGATTGACGCAATCGGCTGCGGCGAGCAACTGCCCGCATGTATCATTCGCGAAGTGTACAAAGTGGGCGGAATCCCCTTCCTCAACATAATCGACAAGCGACTCGAAAAGGAAATTCTCAAAGGCGCGACGGCTCATATGCTGGATATGTGGGCGAAGCGCGACGCCGATTTTATGGACAAGATGGATTGCTACATCGGCATACGCGGCGGCGACAACAGTTACGAACTGAGCGACGTACCCGAAGAAATAATGCAAGAATACGACAAGAGATACGGCATACCGGTGCACAGCGATAGACGCGTCGCGCATACGCGTTGGGTCATTTTGAGATACCCCACGCCGAGCATGAGCCAACTCGCTTCGATGAGTACGGAAGCGTTCGAGGACTACTTCTTCGACGTATGTTGTCTTGACTATCAAAAGATGAGCAACGCTATGAATCCGCTGGTTGATTTGATGAATCGTACGGATAAAGTGCGGATTGTGGCAAAAGACACCGATTTGACGTTCTCCATAAAAGGCATACCGGCAATCAAATGCGACGGCGCTTGCAACATTCCCGACGGCGAAGTTTACACCGCGCCCGTCAAGAACAGCGTCAACGGCGTGATAAGTTACAACACCCCGTCGATTGAAAACGGATTCCGTTTTGAGAACGTGCGCCTTGAATTTAAGGACGGCAAGATTGTCAAAGCAACCGCCAACAACAGCGAGAAAGCAAACGCCATTTTCGACACGGACGAAGGCGCGAGATACGTCGGCGAATTTGCAATCGGGGTCAATCCTTACGTCACCAAAGCAATCGGCGACATACTCTTTGACGAAAAGATAAGCGGTTCGATTCACTTCACCCCGGGGTGCAGTTACGACGACGCGCCCAACGGCAACAAGAGCGCAGTGCACTGGGATTTGGTGCTTTGCCAAACGCCCGAATTCGGTGGCGGAGAAATCTGGTTTGACGACGTATTGATACGCAAAGACGGACGTTTCGTCCTTCCCGAACTTTTCGGCTTGAATCCCGAAAACTTGAAATAGCAAAAACACGACGCAAGTGCGTCGCTTTTGAATTAATAGTTAAAAATGAATAATTAATAATTGTTGGCGGGACACCCGCACCCAAAACGAACACTTATTCGAAGCCTACTTCTACACGGAATGTGCAAATTCGTAGACGGAACAAAAACCACCGTCCGCGAACTCGCAGAGCGGACTTATAACGAGAACTTATTCGAAGTGTACTTATTAACGGTATGTGCAAATTCAAAGACGGAACACGAGCCGCAAGGCGGCGAGCCTATGAGCGCCGAACTTGACGGACAGTACAAGCGACTGCGCCGTCCGTTGGCCACTGCCTGGCGCACAAAGCGCAGTGGCATAATGAGAGAAATGTCCCTATCTATGTGAGTGCCGTAAGGAACGCAGTGACGGAATAGCGATTGTTACGAAGTCAATCGCGTCCTGCCCCCTCTTGCGAACGATGTGCAATTTTGCAGAGAAATGTCGTAAGTTTGAGCAATAGGGGAAAGCCCGAAGGGAAGGGGTGATGTGTGATTTTGGGTTCACGCACTACCCTCTTTATGTTTTAACGTCTATTTTGTTATCCTAAACGCACCAAACAGATGAATAGCGCGAAAAAGCCCTTCGGGCACTCGCCTAGTGTACTAATTCGTACACGACGAGCGACCGAAGGGCTTTGACAATGCTAGTCGCTGTTTGGTGCGCTCAGGCTTTGCCGTTGCAGCCGAGCACGTCCACCAATTTATGCTTCACAATCTGTTTGACCGCTTCTCTTGCCGGCCCGAGATATTGACGAGGATCGAAGTGAGAAGGATTAAGAGCAAAATGCTCGCGGATTGCAGCGGTGACTGCAAGTCTGAGGTCGGAGTCGATGTTGATCTTGCAGACAGCCATAGAAGCCGCTTTGCGGAGCATATCTTCGGGAACGCCTTGTGCGCCGGGCATACTTCCGCCGTACTGATTGATCTTTGCGACGAGGTCTTGCGGAACGGAGGACGAGCCGTGCAAAACGATGGGGAAACCGGGCAAACGTTTGCTGACTTCTTCGAGGATGTCGAAACGAAGTTGCGGTTGACCTTTGAACTTGTATGCGCCGTGAGAAGTGCCGATTGCGATTGCCAAGGAATCGACGCCGGTCTTGCCGACGAATTCCTCGACTTGGTCGGGATCTGTGAATTGAGCGTCTTTTGCTGAAACGTTGACGGCGTCCTCGATGCCTGCGAGTTTGCCGAGTTCAGCCTCGACGACAACGCCGTGATCGTGCGCATATTCGACGACTTGCTTTGTGATGGAAATATTTTCCGCAAACGGATGTGCGCTTGCGTCGATCATAACGGAAGTGAAACCGCTGTCCACGCAGTCTTTGCAGAGAGCGAAACTGTCGCCGTGGTCGAGGTGCAAGCAAATGGGAAGTCCGCTTGTTTCCACAGCCGCTTCAACCATTTTGGTGAGGTAGGTTGTGTTTGCGTATTTTCTTGCGCCGGAGGAAACTTGAAGAATAAGCGGGGCTTGTTCTTCGGTTGCCGCCTCAACGATACCTTGGATGATTTCCATATTATTGACGTTGAAAGCACCGATTGCGTAACCGCCTGCATATGCTTTTTTGAACATTTCGGTTGTTGTAACTAATGGCATAGTGTTGCCTCCAAATTTTATTTCGTCAACATTATACAACCTCGCAAAAAAAAACACAACCGTTTGAAAAAAAATCTCGATTGTGTTTGGCGCGATAAAAATCAGATCAGGTCGTCATTGTCGACGACGGATTTGTTGCGTTTTTCGTCGTGACCTATGACGATATGCTTGTCGCCGTTTTCGTCGACATACTCTTTTTTGATAAGCACTTTGCCGTCCTTGGCCGCCTCTTTTTTGAGGACTGCAAGTTCGTATTCGCTCTTGCTTGAGTACTTTTCAAGTTCGGCGGTGCGTTTTCTCTCGTTGCGTTTGGATCGAGAAAAGTACAGCGTCACGGCGATTGCGATGGCAAGCACCACAAAACCGTAGAGGAACACGTCGGCGTATTGACTTGGCAAAAAGTAGGCTATCGTCGTGAGGATAAGCCCTGCCACGATATTCCCGAAAAACACTGCCAGCGATGCTTTCCAGACGGGAAAATCGAGAAAACTTCCTATGCACGATCCCGTCCACGCCCCCGTCATGGGCAACGGAACAGCAACAAACACAAACAATCCCAAAAATTTTTTCGTGTCTTTGGACAGCGGTTTGCGCTTGCGCTTTGCGTCTTTTCCCTCGCTCTTTTCCTCGTCATATGCGCTTTCCGCCCTGTCGGCGAGGTTTTCCTCGAGGTGTTTCCCTATTTTTGAAAACCATTTGGAGTGACGAAGTTTTTTGAGGAACGGTCTTGTGATAAGAATGAGCGGAAGGATAACCGTCGTCGAACCCGCTATACAGCAGAGCATCCCAAGCATCATTTCGCCGATCGTGTCGAACATATATGGCATAAACAAAATAGCCCCCCGCAACTCCACGATGGGGATTATCGATATGACATACAACGTCAGATAGGGGTTGCCTATGGCATTGCTTATCTGGGTTATCAATTCCTGAATCATAGCCTTTGACCTCTACAAAAAGTATAGTTTACGCCCGACGATTCTGTCAAGACGATTTTGGCTCGTTCCGCTTGCAAAATCCGATACGATTATATATAATTTTGTCAAATCCTCGCTTATATATTGAATAGTAATTCAATCCTTAAAAGATATGCAAAAAATATTGAGTGTAATGAGAAGAGCCGTTCAGGATTATCGCATGATAGATGACGGCGACAAAATTTTCGTAGGTCTGTCCGGCGGCAAGGACAGCACCCTGCTTCTGCGCGCGCTCGCAGATTATAGACGCTTTTCGCCCGAGCACTACACCCTCGAAGCGATAACGATAGATATGGGGCTTAAAGACACCGACAAAGCGCAAATGCAAGCGTTGTCGGACTACTGTGCAAGCCTTTCAGTGCCCCACCATATCATAAAAACCGACATTGCGGAAATCATTTTCGACGCGAGAAAGGAGTCCAACCCCTGCTCCCTTTGCGCAAAAATGCGCAGGGGCGCATTGAACAACGAAATAAACAGGCTCGGCGGCGGCAAACTCGCGCTCGGTCACAACGCCGACGACGTTGCCGAAACTATGCTTTTATCCTTGCTTTACGAAGGCAGATTTTCGTGTTTTCCGCCTACGGCGTATATGGACAAATCGGGCGTTTCCCTCATCCGTCCCTTCATATATCTCGAGGAGTACGACATAAAATCCGCCGTAAAACGCCTCGAACTGCCCATAGTGGACAATCCCTGCCCTATGAACCACGAATCGCAACGCGAGTATATGAAAAACCTCATCAAAACCATTTGTAAAGACATACCGTTTGCAAAGCAACGCATTTTGGGAGCGATATACCACCCCGAACGTAACAATCTGTGGCACAAGCCGACGGATTTGACGTAATGCAAACCAAAAATATAAAATTTTTTTAGCGGTAACGGCACATAAATACAATCGCAAAAAAACACGTCAAAACGGCATAAGGACATATCGAAAAAACGCATAACCCACAGAGGAAAACGCATCGAAAAAGCATCAAAAAAACGCAAAAAATCAATAAAAAAACATCACAAAGCGGCGAATTTTTCGCCGTTTTTTCGCCCTTATTCCGCGCCTTCTTGTTTTAGCGCAACGCCGATTGTTTTGAAAATCAAATACAAATCATAGAAGAATCCGCGCTTGTGTTGGATATAATCCAAATCCATATCTATCATCTGCTCGAAAGTCGTGTTGCTTCTTCCGTGCGTTTGCCACTCGCCCGTCAATCCTTGCGGAACGCTCAGGCGAAGCATATCCTTGGGGGTGTACAAAAAGAACTCTCTCGGCGTGCAGGGACGAGGTCCTACAAACGACATATCCCCTTTTAGAATATTGAAAAGTTGCGGGAGTTCGTCGATAGACGTCTTTCTCAAAAACTTGCCGACTTTGGTTATGCGGGGGTCGTCTTTGAGTTTGAAAGTCACGTCGCCCTCGACTTGATTGTCTTTGAGAAGGGACGCGAGTTTGTCCTCTGCGTTTTCTTCCATAGAGCGGAATTTGTAAAGTTTGAAGACTTTGCCGCGCTTTCCGATTCTGTCCGAAACGTAGAACACGCGCCCTTTCGAGTCGATTTTTATGGCGATTGCGACAATACAAAGAGGGATGAGCAAAATTACGATTGCCAAAAATGAAGCGCATATGTCGAACGCTCTTTTGAAAAACGGATAAAACACGACGTTTTTCACCTTGAAGTCGTCGATGTACTGCTCGTCGTTGCAAATCTGCTCGCTCTCTGCTTTAGAG
>CAVFCJ010000036.1:0-13539 GCA_963620965.1 bacterium | reverse complement strand
TAAAATAAATTAGTGGATGGAGGTAATAAAATGGATAAATTTGATATAGCAGGGAAAATTTTTTCAGTAATTTTTGTAATCGGTGCTATTGTGGCGATTGTTGTCGGAATTACATTAGGTGGAAACAAGAGTTCTGGTTCTAGTTCTAATTCTAGTTCTTCATCGAGTGTAAGTTGTTATGCTTGTGGTGGTAAGGCAACTAAAAAATGGCGTGATGGACGTTGGTATTGCGACCGTTGTTATGCTTATTGTGAAACTATTTGGGAGGGCTCGCATTGAGTATTGAGTTGTATGGCGGCAAAAAATATGATCGTATCGGGTGAATGTGCCGGTTCATTTGTCGGTTTATCAACAAGTCCAGATGGATTCAGAAAAGGGATTTCAATTTATGGCGGTGGTAAAAGCATTTTTACTGAACGAGAATACATAGACCATTGAGTGATTACAAATACTTTTGTAGATAAAAATAGCGCTGTCGCAAGAGGCGCGATTGGTTTTGCTCTATTTGGTGGAATTGGATTGTTAGGATCTGCAACTGCAAAAAAAGTATATCAAATACGTATTTTTTGGAAAATTGATTTAGGGCCATCACTTATTGAAGTTGATGAATCAATTTATACCAGAATTGTGGAAGAATACTATTAACTAATATAGTTTTGATATAATAGCGGACATTGCCATAAAGCAATGTCCGCTACTATATGTTATTTTTGAGGAGTTTTCACCATTACGAAGCCTTGAGCGGCTTTGCAGAGAGGGCATTCTTTCCATGCTTCGGTTGATGTGGATTCGTGTCCGCACCCTGCGCAACGCCATGTTGTCGGTTTGTCCTTTTTGTAAAGAGTGTCGTTTTTGAGTTGATTGTGCAAGTCCTCGAAGGCCTTTTTGTGCTGTTTTTCGACATCGGCAAGCATTTTGAAGGTGTTTGCGATGTTCTCGAAGCCTTCCGAACGCGCCGTTTTTTCAAAGGATTTGTACAATTTGATTTCGGTTTCGTGGTCTTCGGCGGCGAGGGCGAAGTTGTCCGTCAAATTCCACTTTTCCTTGAACGGATAGCCTGCCGAGATGTCGATGTTGTCGATTTGCTCCTTGCTCGATTGCTGAATGAGGGTGTACAAGAGTCTTGCGTGGTTAAATTCGTTGTACACGATTTTGTCCACCGCATCCGCAAGGGCGTTGTAGCCTTGATTGCGTGCGCCGTATTCGATAAATTGATATCTGACGTAGGCTTGCGTTTCGCCGACGTAGGCGCGTGCGAGATTTTGATAGGTTTTGCTGTCTTGAAGTTTCATATGCTTCTCCTTGTTTTTGAATTATGCAAGGATTATTGCAATTTTTGCCGCGTTTTATTCGGATTTTCGGGCGCAAAACGCAATATTTTCATTTGCAATCAAAATGCGCAAAAGTCTTTTAATATCCGTGCGGAAGTGGTATCATTATATAAAAATAAAGTTTGGCGACTTCGGTTGCAGAAGGAGTTATATATATGAGCGATTGCACTCACGATTGCGGTTCTTGTGGAAAGGACTGCTCGTCAAGAATTACGTTTGAAAAGCAAAATCCGCTTTCCAACGTGAAAAAAGTTATAGGCATCGTCAGCGGAAAGGGCGGCGTAGGCAAGTCGCTTGTCACGTCGTTGCTTGCAGTGGGCAAAGCAAGAGAGGGCAAAAACGTGGCGATTTTGGACGCGGACATCACTGGTCCGTCCATACCTCGCGCTTTCGGAATCAGAGGCACGGTCGAGGGCGACGCCAACGGAATTTATCCGCGTTTGAGCAATTCGGGCATAAAAATCGTATCGTCCAACTTGCTCTTGGACGACGAAACCGACCCCGTGATATGGCGCGGTCCTGTCATTGCGGGGATGGTCAAGCAGTTCTGGACGGACGTAGTCTGGGACGACGTGGACTTTATGTTTGTGGATATGCCTCCGGGAACGGGCGACGTACCCCTTACGGTGTTCCAATCCATCAAACTCGACGGCATAATCATCGTCACCTCGCCGCAAGACCTCGTGTCTATGATCGTCGAAAAAGCCGTGAAGATGGCAAACAAAATGAATATCCGCATTTACGGCGTTGTCGAAAATATGAGTTATATCGTATGCCCCGATTGCGGAAAGCATATCGAGATTTTCGGTTCGGGCAAGGTTGACAAAGTGGCAAAGGACTTCGACCTAAAAGTTCTCGGCAAGTTGCCTATGGACCAAAAAGTTGCGTTTGCCGTAGACAACGGCGACGTAGAGATATTAAGCACGGACGGACTCAAAGCCGCACTCGATGAGATTGAGAATTAAAATATAAAACCTCAATCAAAATCCAAACACAAATCAACACAAGACCATGACAAGACGTGAATTAGCAGAACAAAACTTTATCAACGGTTACAGTTGCGCGCAAGCGGTGGTCAAAGCCTTTGCGGACGTGACGGGGTTTGACGGCGAACAGGCAATGCGCCTATGTTCGTCTTTCGGCGGCGGAATGGGTAGGCTTCGGGAAGTGTGCGGCGCAGTGAGCGGTATGTTCATTGTGGAAGGACTTTTGGAAGGCTATTTCGACCCGACGGCAGAGAACGCGCAGTTGCAAAAAGCCGAACACTACAAACGCATACAAGAACTTGCTCGCCGTTTCAAAGAACGCAACACGTCCATAATATGTCGTGAGATTCTCGGCGCGAGAGCGACTACGAATCCCACACCTGACGAGCGCACTCCCGAGTACTACAAGACAAGACCTTGTGCAAGAATGTGCGGCGACGCTGCCGAGATTCTCGAAGCGTTTCTCAAAGAACGAAATATAATTTGACGGCAAAAACGAGTGTTTATTATCTCAAAATCGACATATAAACGCTTGATTGCGCAAATAATAGGATTATGAGTTTTTACGACGTAGTATACGAACAAGTCAAAAAAATACCGCACGGCAAGGTTGCGACGTACGGACAAATCGCATGCTTATGCGGTTCGCCTCGCGCTTCGCGTGCCGTCGGATATGCGTTGCATTTCAACCCCGACCCCGAGCATATTCCGTGTTTCAGAGTGGTCAATCGTTTTGGCAGATGTGCGCCCGCGTTCGCATTCGGCGGACCCGACGTGCAAGCGAATCTTCTTCGCGCCGACGGTGTGGAAGTGGACAAGGACGGCTACGTGGATTTGTCAAAATACATTTGGGACGGGGAATAAAAACAAATCGTTTCAAGACGTTATCGAATATAAAAAGCATATAAAAAACCGCCGAAATTCGGCGGTTTTTCGTTGGCTTTTTAGCAAATTATCAATAATTGTGATATGTGCCGTTGTCGTCAAAGTAGCCTACGGCATCGTGGTTGTTGTCATAAACTCTGTCGTTGCCGTCGACATATCCGACTTGATTGTTGTTTGAATCGTACAATCTGCCGTTTTCGGAATAACCCCAGTCACGAACGCCGTCTTTGTAGTTTACTCTGTCGGACGGGGAAGAAAAATATCCGCCGCTTTGCGAGTTTTGAGAAGATGGAGAGGAGCTGTTTGCGCCGCTTTTCGATGAACTCTTGCGAGCGGGTGCGGTTGCGAGTGCGCTCAATTCTGCACAAAACTTTTCGGATTCGAGACGTCTGTTATATGCAGAATACATGGATTCGTCGTTGACCATATAATTTCGCAAAAACGCAACTTGCTTGTTGAGTTTTTTCCAGCGCGAGTATCTTGTTGCGCAAACTGAGATTGAAACGATTGCTATAATGCCTGCCGCCAAATATGCTATGGATGCGATGATCATGCATATTTTGTTGTCGTCTATTCCTGTGGCGATTTCAAGCAAGTAGTCTGTGCCGAATATTATTAGCACCACTATGGCAATTATTACGCCGATGACGGTTTTTTTGTCAGGGGTAACGTAACTACGCGCTGATTTTTCTTTTTTTTCCGACTCGTAGAGTATATTCGCATAGGCGTCGGAATACCGTTTCTCGCGTTCGTTTTGGGCAAAGTCGGCGTCTATTTTGTCAAAGACGGTTTTGTTGTTTTTCCGTATATCTTCGATTGTCATATTACTTTACCGAGTTTTCCATATAGGCGAGGTAGGCTTCCGCTTTTTCGGTGGCGGCGGACTCGGTCGGCTTGCTTGTCGCAACGTAGAATTTGAGTTTGGGTTCAGTGCCGCTCGGACGTACGCAAATCCAGTCGCCGTTTTCAAGGTGAAGTTTGAAAGCGTTGGTTTTGGGAAGGGTGATGTCCTCGACTTTGCCGTCCGCATAAGTCTTTTTGCGAGTTACGAAGTCGCTTTGCGCAAGCACTTTCGTGCCGTCGATTTCCTCGAAGCGAGTCGAGCGAATTTGCGCCATAATGTCTGCCATTTTTTGCATTCCGTCAAGACCGCCGAAAGTTATCGAGCGTGCC
Source organism: bacterium (assembly GCA_963620965.1). Taxonomy (GTDB): domain Bacteria; phylum Bacillota; class Clostridia; order Christensenellales; family CAG-917; genus CAG-475. Next base: position 9,164 of record CAVFCJ010000036.1, on the reverse strand, counting down.
TTTTCGACGTAGTAGCCGAATTGTTTGTAGATGCCTTGCAATACGTCGTAAACGCGTTTGCCGACAGAGTCGAAATAGCACACCATTTCGGCAAACATCATACTTGCAACGACCGCGTCTTTATCGCGTGCGTGCGTGCCTACCAAAGAACCGTAACTTTCTTCAAATCCGAAAAGGTAGGTATATTCGCCGCTTTGTTCCCACTCTTTGATTTTTTCGCCGATAAACTTGAAGCCTGTCAGCACGTCGAAAGTGGTTACGCCGTAACTCGTTGCAATAGCGCGGGCAAGTTCGGTGGTGACGATGGTTTTGACGAGCGCGCCGTTCCCCGGCATAGTGCCGGTTTCTTGTTTTCGAAGGAAGATGTAGTTTGCAAGAAGCACGCCGATTTGATTGCCGTTGAGCAATACGAATTTTCCCTCGTCGTTGCGGATTGCAATGCCCATTCTGTCTGCGTCGGGGTCGGTGCCGATGACGATGTCGCTGCCGATTTTGTCTGCAAGTTCGATGCCAAGCCTCAGAGTGTCCGCCTCTTCGGGGTTGGGCACGCGTACGGTGGAAAACTCCGTGTCCGGCCAAGCCTGCTCCTTGACGACGTTGACGGTGATGCCCATCCTCGAAAGGATTTTGGTGACGGGAACGTAGCCGCTGCCGTGAACGGGGGTGTAGACGATTTTGACGTTTTTGCCGAATTTGTCAACGGCTTCGGGGGAGAGAGAAAGTTTGCTTATGGTATCGTAATAAGCGTGGTCGACGCTCCCGCCTATCACGGTTATATGCTCGTGGACTTTTTGGTTGTCAAGCCCTTTTATGTTGTCTGCCGTGAGGTTGACTTCAACTTCGTTTATGCCAAAATAAGGGGTTTTGTCAATAAATTCAACCACTTTATCTGTCGATTCGGGCGACATCTGCGCTCCGTCCTCGCCGTAAACTTTGTAACCGTTGTAGATTTTGGGATTGTGCGAAGCGGTAATCATAACGCCTGCTATCGCGTTTAAGTGGCGGATTGCAAACGAGCACATAGGCACGGGGTGAACGGCATCGAACAAGAATGCGTTTATTCCGTTTGCGGCAAGCACTTTTGCAACCTTTATGGCAAATTCGCTCGAAAAACGGCGAGTGTCATAGGAGATGACAACGCCTCTTTCCATCGCTTTTGCGCCCAACGTTTTTATGTAGCGCGCAAGACCTTGAGTTGCGCGTTTGACGGTGAACACGTTCATGCGATTCGTTCCCAAATCGAGCACGCCGCGCATGCCTGCCGTGCCGAATTGCAACGGACAGGAAAACATTTCCTTCTTTTCTTCTTGCGTCAAAGAGGCAAGGCGAGCCTTTTCGGCATCCGTCAGTTCGCTTGATACGAGCCATTGCAGATAGGTCTTTTCAAAATCCATACCCTAAAACTCCTTTTTTGATGATTGAATTATACCGCCATCAGGGCGCGTCTGTCAATGGTGATGTTTTCGTTCCTTTGAGAATAATTCGTTTTTGCGGCGCATAGTTGTCCGAGCGCACAAGCACGGATTTTGCGAGTTTCCCGTTTTGGTAGTAGTCAAGCCAGCCCTGCGATTTGAGCCCTTCTTTGCCGTAGGTGTCGACGACTTCTTTGCCCTTGTCGAGGGTGTCGTCGGCGCGGTATTCTGTTTCAAAAGGTATCGAACCGAGCGTCATCGACCTGCGTTTTATGTCGAATTTGCCTATTCCGTAAATTTCGGCGCGAAGGTATTTTCCGTTTGCGCTCATACGCAAGGTTATCGGCGCGCAAAGCGTGTTGACAAATCTCAAATCGCTTGCGCTCGACACCATAGCGTCAAAACTCGGCGCAACGTAACTTACGGGCAGAGAGTGCGCTCTTACGCAAGTTATTGCAAGGTTTGCGAGCAATGCGCAGTTGTATAGGGTGCTCGACACCTGACACACACCGCCGCCAACACCTTCGACAAAATCGCCGTTTTGAATGATGTATGCGGTTTTGAATCCGTTTTCGGCGGTGCGCTTTCCCACAACGTCGTTGAAGGAAAATTCGTCTTCGGGATAAAGCACGAGCCCGTCGATTTTGCGCGCGGCGAGGGCGACGTTGTCCTTTCGGTTTTGCTTGCTGTCGCCGTAGTAGGTCGAAAAATGCGCAATGAGCCTATACGCCTCGCTTTCCTCGTCGATTGCAAAAACATTGTCGGGCATACTCAGTCCCCCTATTATTATCGTGGCGCAAAAGGCGAGTATAAAGCATACCGCCGCCGCGCCTGTTGTCCGTTTTGCTTTCATACGCATAGTATGCGTAATTGCAAAAAAACGAATCGGATTTTTGAAAATATTCGGAGCGATGTTTTTTGCGTGCGGACTTTCTTGCGACAAGAGCGAGTTTTTAAGGAAAATTTATTTTATAAAATCTACCGTTTGGCAGCAAAGTCGTGTTACAATTTGCTCGATGAAAAAAGTAGTGACAAAAAAGGGTATATGCAAATATCTTTCCTCGCCGCTTGAGGTCGAGGTTTTCGCCACGCTTAAATCCTCCAATCTCACCGCAAAAGAGGAGATAAAGAAAACAAAAAAGTCGAATTTTGTCGTTGTTGCAAGAGAGCAGACGGGTGGCAGAGGCAGATTCGAGCGAAGATTCTTTTCGCCCAAGGATTGCGGTGCGTATTTCAGCGCGGTTGCAACCGTAGACGAAGAAAAGTCGGCATATATCACCCCTCTTTGCGCCGTTGCGACGGCAAACGCAATACGCGATATTTGCGGCAAAAACGCTCAGATAAAGTGGGTAAACGACATATTTGTGGACGGCAAAAAGTGCGTGGGGATTCTTTGCGAGGCGGTTGCGAGCGAGGTTTCGTCAAATATCGACAGAGTGGTTATGGGCATAGGCATAAACCTTTTCGAGCCGAAGGACGGATTTGACCAAAGCGTAAAGGACAGGATAGGAATCGTCGGCGAAGGCATTTTCGACGTCGGCAATAGAATCATTGCCAAAACCCTCGACAATATATTCGAATTGCTTTCAAATTTTGACAAGCAGAGGATAGCGGACGAGTACAAGCGGCTTTCCATGCTTATCGGCAAAATCGTGACCGTATGCAAAGTCGAAAAAGAGGATAAGACGGCGAAAGTTTGCGATATAGACGGAAAATGCAGACTGGTCGTAGAGTATCAAGACGGACAAATAGAAACGCTCGATTCGGGCGAGGTGAGAATAAAATGGTAAAATCACAAAAAATACAATCCAAATCGAGCAAAAACGCCGTGTCGAGAACGCTGCGTATAGTGCGTATCGCAGTGTTTGTCGCGCTCATAATCGTGGGTGCATTCGTCAAATTTCCCGTTGGAATTGTGCCCGTGTCTATGCAGTTTGCGTTTTGTATGTTCGCGTCTCTTATGCTCGGCGGACTCGACTCGTTCGCATGCGTTGCGATATACATCGTTATGGGACTTATCGGTATACCCGTGTTTTCGGCAGGCGGCGGATTTGCGTACGTTTTGCAACCGACGTTCGGGTATATTCTCGGATTTTTGATTGCCGCGCCCGTCGGCGGATTCGTGGCGAGAGGTCTTAAAAACGACGCACGTCTAAATATTTTCCGACTTTTGCTCGGCGCATTCTGTTCGCTGACAATCGTGTATACGGTGGGCGTGTTTTATATGTACCTTATGCTCAACTACTACGTCGGTACGGCGATGTCTATGTCAAAGGCATGGATGGCGGGTTGCGCCGTGTTTTTGCCTACAGATTGCTCATGGTGCGTGGTCGGCTCGCTCGTGACGTACGCCGTGCTTAAACGATACAATCCTCGTCTTACGGTGAAAAAGGTGTATCAGTCGCAATCCTACGTTCGCGAGATAGACTGATTTTTTGTGGTATTTGCCGCTTTTTCGTATTGAATTGACGGGATAAATGTGTTAAAATAATTTTACAATAATATTTTCAGGGGTAGATTATGCAAAACGAAATCACCAAACCCACCGATCTTTTGAACGTCGAAGGCAATATTGCCGAACCGGGCTTTGCCAAAAAGATGCTTTACAACTACAATCGCGAAAACGTTACGGCAAAGAAAACCCGCCTCAAAGAGTGGGATTATTACTATATTTCAAACAAAGAGTTCGCTCTTTGCCTCACCATCAGCGATATGGGATTCGTGGGCGCGCTCAGCCTTACGGTTATGGACTTCGTGACTCCCGCGCAATTCACAAATTCCACGATATGCCTTTTCCCGATGGGCAAGTTCAATATGCCTCGCACGAGCGAAAAGGGCGACTGCGCTTTCAAAATCGGCAAAGTGGAAATGAAGTTTGAAAACGACGGCGAAAAACGTCACCTTACGGGCGTATATCCCAACGCCGACAAGTTCGGCACGGACGTAAAATGGGACATCGTCATCACCGACGTTCCCGAAGAAAGCATGGTCATCGCAACACCGTTCAACAAGAAAGGCCATTTCTATTTCAACCAAAAAATCAACTGTATGAGAGCGGAAGGCAGTTTCTGGCTCGGCGATAAGGAATGTAAATTCGACGGCGCGGACAGCCTCGCAACTCTCGACTGGGGGCGCGGCGTATGGACGTACGACAACACTTGGTACTGGGGCAGTTTGCAAACTCGCCTCAAAGACGGTTCGACTTTCGGTTGGAACATCGGCTACGGCTTCGGCGACACCACCGCCGCAAGCGAGGATATGTTCTTCTACAACGGCAAATCTCACAAAATCGGCCGCACCGAGTTTATCATCCCCGGTGACAAAGAGGGCGAGCCTCGCTATATGGAAGACTGGAAATTCGTATCCGACGACGGACGTCTCGATTGCACTTTCCATCCTCTCATCGACCGTTACGAGCCCTTCGACCTCAAAGTTATGTGCATGATACCTCACCAAGTTTTCGGCTACATCTCCGGTAAATGCGTCCTCGACGACGGCACTGTAATCGAATTGGATAATGAGTTGGGGTTTGCCGAAAAAGTCCACAACAAGTGGTAAAACACACTATTTGGCGTGATACTGCGTCAGCGCACCACGCCCGTCAATTCACGTACGACTCAGTACGTTAGGATTGCCGTTCGAGGTACGCTTCCTTGTCTGACGCACGAATAGTGCGTTTTACAAACGCTCACTCATTCGAAGCCTACTTATAAACGGAATGTATAATTTCGTAGACGGAACACGAGCCACAAGGCGGCTCGAAAAGGGAGCGCCGAGCTTGACGGAAATGTACAAGCGACTGCGCCGTTTGGGTGCGAAGCGGGCGCACAAAGCGCAGTGGCATAATGAGAGAAATGCCCCTATCTATGCGAGTGCCGAGTGTTGCCCCACGCGGAGCGGACGTCGTGGGTTCCCTCAAATTTATGCAGAGGGGGAACGACGGTAGGGGAAACACGTGAGGAAGGGGGAAGCTTTATTTATTGAAATAAATATAAACACAATATCACTGTGCCGCAGGCACAATCGTAGGTGAATATGAACTACAATGGCGAAGGCGTACACGCACTCGTGTGCGCAATTGAGGACTTGTCAAACTCGAACCTTATTTTTGTTGACAGAAAACTTAAACCCGTCTTGAAATGTCTGGCGTTTTATCCCGAATTCCGTTCGGTGCTTTCAAAATGCAGTCAAGGTTTCGACTATGAAGCGGAAAAGAAAAAAGCATGTGCGAAACTCGGCGACAGCGACGTTTTCAGGCTTCCCAAAAATCCCAAAACGCTGGTTGCGCTCGTGTCGAATATGCTTGTCGAATTTGATGCGGACGGCATGGACGTCGTAGGTTTTTCCGCCAAGTATTTCCCCGAAGAAACGAAGCAAGCAAGTTTCGAGCAATTCTGTTTGAGGGTGGTGGAGCCATTCAAACTCGCGCTTGTATCGCTTGTTGTGGACGGCATAGAGGAAGAGCCGCAAGCCGTCGAACGCACGGTGGAATTTGCATCGAGCGGACTGCATCAACAGACGGAATATCTCATAGTTGCGATGTACAACACACTTCAAGAAGCGGATATGGACGATGCCGAAAGAGCGGAATTTATGGTTATGCTCGAAGGCTTTGCGGCGGCACTCGACGCAAGAGATTCGCTTATGATAAAGGCGATTTGGGCAGGACTTAAAAAGGCTCTGAACGCAAAGAAAATCTGCACAAAGGAAGTTGACAAGACAAACGAAGTGCTTCGCCTCTATCTCGTCACAAAATAACGATATGTGTGCAAAACGGGTTTTATCTTGCGAGATTGCAATGATTAACCCCGGATTTATATAAAAGAGGGAAAATTATGAAGGCAAAGAGAATTGTGATTGCGTGCGTTTTGGTCTTGTGTGTGCTCGCATCGGCGTTTGCGTTTTATGCGTGCGACGATAAAGACGGCGAACGTAAAAACGACAAAGCGATAATCTACGTCACGGCTTTGTTCGCCGGCGGACTTTATGACAAGCAAACGGGCGAAGCGGTTTGGGAACCTTTCAAAACCGAAGTGGACGCCGTGAAAGTTATGAAAGGCGAGATGCCAATGGACGCATTGGCGACGCATTTTCAGGACGAACTTTCCGACATTGTGAAACTTGTCGGTAGCGCAGTAGGATACAAAGAGGGTAGTTTGCTTTGGAATCTCACTCTCGACAACGAGGGCAATTCCTACAATCCTAACATCGTTCCCGCAAACGGCTTGCCCAAAGACGAAAACGGAAAGGTTCTTGACATAAGTTACGGCGCATTCGGAATTTATAAGAGTTTTGTCGACAACATTCAAGCAGACTACGGCGACCACTACGATGTTATGGTCTACAATCAGGATTGGCGCATGTCGCCTGCAAAGAGTGCGGCGGAACTTGAAAGTTTTATTGAATCCAACGGCTACAAAGAAGTCATATTTATGTCGCACAGTATGGGTGCGCCCGTTGTGAACAACTATCTTGCAAGAAGCGAAGCAAATCGCAACAAAGTCAAACTTTATATGGGTTTTGCGCCTGCAACGCTTGGCTCGTTCGACGCTTTGGCGGCTATGGCTTGCCCCGACGTGTACGTTGACAATTTTCTCGGCGATATGGATTTGAGCGGACTTCCCGTTGACGTATACGCAATCGTGGACGATGTTGTAAACGGCAAACTCGGCGACTTCTTCCGCAACAATATCGGGCTTATGTCCCTCGTTCCGTCTTGGCAACTGATAAGTTCGGATCAGTACGACGAGCAAAACCCCGCAATCACCGTTGACGGAAAGGCAATCGAAACCAAAGAAGAACTTTACGATCTCTACAAATCTATGCGTTGGGCAAAATACCTCTTGCCTCGCACCAAAAAGGAAATCAAAGAATCCGAAGACGGCGCAGAGTATGCAAGAGTCAAGGCGGCAGAAGGTCAGCCTGCGGACAAATACGGCGACCGCCTCAAAGACTTTGCCGCAAACCTCGACGAATACTTTGACAATATGTTCATCGACGGCAAGATTGCAAGCGAAAAAGTCAACTCCTACTACTTCCTCGGCACAGGCGGAAGCAAGACCATCACCAATCTCGAACTCACCACGCAAAGAGACGAGGACGGCAATGTGCTCTATGACGAGTATGGTTGCGTGAAGTACACCTACAAACTCATAACGGCAGGCGGCGCGCAAAGCAAGTGGGGCGACGGCACCGTGCCTTATTACAGTTCAATCGGCGGGAATACCGCAACACCCGAATATATAGCCGCGCTCGGCGACAGACTTATAGAACTGGAAGGCGAAAATCACGGTATGGTCGGTGTGGACTGGGACTTGCTCGGACCGTACGTCAAAGCACTCTTGAAGCAGTTTGCGTAAACCGTAAAAAGTGTAAGGATTGTTTGGATGTACAGTATACTTTACAGAATAATGTAAAAGACGACCGAAAATCGCTCGGCAGGACTGATATCCAAGCAATCGGACAAATAGTGATAATAAAAGACAAAAAAAGACGAATTTCGACAAGATTCGTCTTTTTTCGTAGTAGGCACGACATACTATCCTTTGTTATAATCGAGATGTGCAAAAGTTATCTGTCGAGCAGATAGTCGCAGGAAACGTCAAAATATTCCGCAATTTTGCGCACCATATCGAGGTCGGGTTCTCTATTTCCCGACTCCCAAAAACTGACGGTTTGGTTGCACACACCCAAAGCGTCGCCGAGTTGCCGTTGGGAGAGGTGATTCTCCAAGCGCAGCCTTTTTAACGTTGTCCCGAAAATATTGTCTTGCATATCATATGTAGTTTATTTTAATTTTCCAACAAAATGTTGACTTCCTACATAATGTAGGATATAATACGATAAAACAATTGCTCAAACGGCGTTGCTCGAACGGCACTGCGGTGATGGCAATCGCCCACGATGTCATTCAGAGCGCAAGCGTGGGAATCCCATAAATAGAAGCGAAAACTTTTGGGGCGATTGTCAAAAACCGCACTTGTTCTCGCAATCTCTAACCGCGCAAGCCCTCTTTGCTCTCCCGAACAAGACGGACAAAGAATCCAGCCACAATTCCGCGCGAGTGCTTGCTTGGTGGCATGCCTGACGGCACGGTGATATTGCACTTTGTGCAGTTATATTGTTGCTGCGCAACAGTGATATTGCACACTGTGCGTGCAGTGATATTGCGCCGTTGGCGCAGTTGCGGAATAATAATGATATCGCCGTGGCGATGATATCACGCTGTGATGATATCGTGCATTTTGCACGATGATATCCAAACTTTGTTTGGGTTGTGGAAGATTCAAATCATCCATATGTCATTGCGGCGGTGCGAAAAAAAAGAGGCTCTTGACAATTGCTCTTGTGTGGGGTACAATACTCAATATAGGGATACAACATTTCACGATTTTTGTTATGGCGGCAATAAAAAAAGTGAAAAAACAAATTCACGATATTTGTTGCGAAAGCAATAAAATATAAAACAACTATTTTTGGAGGAATTAGTCATGAGAAACAACAAAGCGTTGATTGCGTTGTTTGTTGCAGTAATCGTATGTTTGACGTGCTTGTTCACGGCTTGCGGCGACGAAGAGCAAGACGCAAGAGATCCGCAAATCGTTGCGATATACGACAGTTATGTCGCAGACGCAGCGGACAAGGGAGAAACCCCATTATCCTATGAACAATGGCTCGAAAGCATCAAAGGTGCAAAGGGCGACAAGGGCGACACCGGCGCACAAGGCAATCCTGGCGTAGACGGAAAAGACG
>CAVFCJ010000035.1:0-13596 GCA_963620965.1 bacterium | reverse complement strand
TGGTAGTATTCAGCCAAAAATTTTTGTGTCTTGAAAGCATCTCGTCGAAATGCTTGATATACTCTATCGGCTCTTTGTAGTTTGCGCAACGAGTTATCAAATTCTTCTTTTTATTCCACTTTTTCGAGATTCCGTTCGCGCCGTTTGCGATTATGGATGTGTCCTCTTCCATAATATCGACATTGTAAACGCACGCTTTGCCCTTCTTTGCGTAACCGACGTTTTCGAGATTGCCGCTCGTGTATTTTTGGCGGTACATATAGTACGGTTCATACCCTGCCGAAGTAAGTTTTTTATAGGCGTAATCCACCATTTGCGAGGCGGTTTCGAAGTCGGTGTTGTCGTAGCCGCACTGTTTGAGCGCGGAGCCTTTCTTCATATAGAGCGTATGTACGGTGACGTTTGCGGGATCGAGCGCGACGGCAATATCAACGCTACGCTTGAAATCGTCTATGGTTTCGCCGGGCAAGCACGCAATCAAATCCATATTCACGTCAAATTTATCTCTCACGAGCATATATGCGGTGTATGTGTCCGCACTTTTGTGCTTACGGCCGATAATATCGAGGGTTTTGTCGTTGAAAGTTTGCGGATTGACTGAAACGCGCGTAACGCCGTGCTTTTGCATAACCTCGACTATATCGGAGTTTATCGTGTCCGGACGACCTGCCTCAACGGTAAATTCCGGTGCGCCGAAATGGCAATGCTGCAAAACTTTGTCGAGAAGATGCGCTCCTATCGAAGTGGGCGTACCTCCGCCGACGTACACCGCCCTGACCTTGATGCGCTTTTTTGCGATAATCTCTTTGGTCTGTTCAAGTTCTCTTATGAGGCAATCGACATACGGTTCGACGAGTTTTCGTTGTTTGTCAATGGGTAGGCTCACGAAAGAGCAATACGCACACCTCGTGGGACAAAACGGAATGAAAACGAACACGTCGTATTGCCTTGACGATTTGTTCCTTATAGGCCTTTGCACGCTCACGATTTTCTCGATAAGTTCGACTTTTCCCTCGTTCACGCTGTAATCTTTCAAAAATACGTCGTGTGCGTTTTTCGAGTATCTATCCTTGTCGTTTTCGATTTCGCAATATAGTTTGGTCGGGCGTATGCCCGTAAGGCAACCGTACGGCAAATTGACGTTCAAAAGGAAACTCAAAGTGCGATAAATCGCAATTTTGAGATATCTTTTCTCAACTCTTTTGCGTTCGAGTTCGCCGTCGGCGTCTATTTTGAAAACGTAGTTTTTGACAAAGCCGTCAAATTTGTCCGAAGTTATCTTAATCTTGAAAACGCCCTCTTGATCTCGATATTCCACCGCAAGCGAAACGTTCTCGTCCGTGCGAGATTCAAACGGTCTTATAAGTTCCGCCAAGTCGTTTTGATATTCGTCGTTTGAAATGGAAAAATCAATCATCTATTCAGGTCAATCGGCACTTATATGCACGGATTCTTTTTCAAATATGGGGTTGTTCACTCTCTCGAAGTCGAGGGTTGTCGGCTCGCCGTGTCCGGGCAAAATCGTGTAGTTGCCTTTTAGCGCAAACAGTTTGTTCACAATGGAATTTTTGAGGTCTTTTGCGTTTCCGTCGTAAAAATCCGTGCGTCCGTACGACATAAAGAACAACGTATCGCCCACAAAAATTTTGTCGGATACAATGTAGCAAACGCTTCCCTTTGCGTGACCGGGGGTATGTATAACTTTGACGTCGAGTCCTGCGATTTTCAAAGTTTCGCCGCCCTTCAAAAGTATGTCGGGAACAAACTTTTCGGGATTTGCGTTCATCGAAAAGCCCATATTTTTGTATGAGCCGACTTTTTCGAGTTCGTCCTTGTGCAAAAACACGGTAGGTGCGTTTTGCGGATTTTCTTTTCCGTCCTCATCCTTGCTTGCAACTTTGCAAAGTTCGGCGACGCCGCCTATATGGTCGAAATGCGCGTGCGTGAGCAAAATAGCCTCGATTTTCGCCTTTTGTTTTTGGAAAATCGAATATATCTTTTGTGCGTCGCCGCCGGGGTCAACCACAAAGCCGATGTTTCCGTTTATGACGATATAAGTGTTTACGTCAAGAGGTCCCGTGTAAAGGTGAAAATACTTTGGATAAGTCATCTTCTCACCTCGATTACGCCATCTATGCCCTTGATTTGTCTTACGAGTTCTTCAAGTTCACTCGCTTTGGAAATTTGAACGGTGACGATAATTTCCGCAACGCCCGCCTTTTCGTCCACTCTGACGTTTGCAGCGCTAATGCCGAGCCTTGCGTTTGCGATATGAGCGGTTATGTTCGCAAGCAAACCGCCCTTGTTTTCACCTATGATGATGAGCGTAGCGTTGAATCTTTCCTCGCCGTCGCTGTCCCAACTTGCTTGAATGAGTCTTTCGTCCTCCATACCCTTGACGTTCGGGCAGTCTTTGCGGTGAATGGAAACGCCTCTGCCGCGCGAGATATAGCCGATGATTTCGTCACCGGGGACGGGCGAGCAACATTGCGCCATACGCACGGTAAAGTTTGCGTTGCCATTGACAAGAACGCCGCTTTTTGAGTGTTTTCTCGGTTTTTGCTCGGTTATGGGCAAATTGGTTTCGGTGATTTGAGCGGTAAAATCTTCCTTTTTGAAGTCCTGAATTATCTTTGTGAGGACTTGGCTTGTCGTGATACCTCCAAAACCGACTGCGGCATACAAATCGTCCTCGCTGCCCATGCCGTGACGTTGAAGCATGCTCGAAAGCATATCTGGCGTAAAGATGTCAGCAAGCGCATATCCCCTGCGTTTCGCCTCTTTTTCGAGCATTTCCTTGCCTCTTGCGATGTTCTCGTCCTTCTTTTCTTTCTTGAAGTACGCGCGGATTTTAGAGCGTGCCGAAGCGGTATGAACATATTTGAGCCAGTCGAGACTGGGACCTTTCGAGGAGTTGGACGTGATGATTTCCACGATATCGCCGTTTTGAAGTTTGGTGGAAAACGGCACCATGCGCTTGTTCACCTTTGCGCCGATACACTTGTTGCCGATTGCGGAGTGAATTTTATACGCAAGGTCAAGAGGTGTCGAGCCTACGGGCAAGTCGAAAACGTCTCCCTTGGGAGTAAACACAAACACTTCGTCGTCGAAAACATTGATTTTGACGGCGTCCATAAACTCTTTTGCGCCGTCAATGTCCTTTTGAGCGTCCATAACTTCACGAAGCCAACGCACCTTGCTGTCGAGTTCGCTGTCCTTGCCTGTCGTACCCTCTTTGTACTTCCAATGCGCCGCAACGCCGTATTCCGCCACTTTGTGCATTTCGTAGGTGCGGATTTGAATCTCGAACGTTTCGTTGAACGGCGTGACAACCGTCGTGTGCAAGGACTGATAGTTGTTTGCTTTGGGCATTGCGATATAGTCCTTAAAGCGACCCGGCATAGGCTTCCACATTGTATGGATTTCGCCGAGCATAGTGTAGCAGTCCTTGACGGAATCGACGATGATACGCACTGCCAAAAGGTCGTAAATCTGGTCTATTTCTATATGCAGATTGTGCATTTTTTTGTATACGGAATAGAAGTGTTTTGGTCTGCCGTTCACCTCGCCGTGTATGCCCATATCTTTAAGTTTTGCCTCGATTTGCTTACAAATTGCGTCCAAAAATCCCTGTCTTTCAGATTTTTTTCTCGCGACATTTTCCGCAATGTACTTATACTCTGTCGGAAGCAGATATTTCATCGCAAGGTCTTCGAGTTCGCATTTGAAGAACGAGATACCGAGCCTGCCCGCAAGCGGCGCATAGATGTCGAGCGTTTCTTTTGCGATACGTTTTTGCTTTTCTTCGGGCAGATATTGAAGGGAGCGCATATTGTGCAAGCGGTCGGCGAGTTTGATGATTATCACTCGCAAATCCTTTGCCATAGCGACGAAAATCTTTCTGAAATTTTCCGCCTGCGCTTCTTCTCTGTTGACAAATTGCAGTTTATCGAGTTTGGTGACGCCCTCGACGAGTTCGCAAATCTCGTCGCCGAAAATTTCTTTGAGTTGGTCGTAAGTTACGGACGTATCTTCCAAAACGTCATGCAAAAATGCGGCTATGACAGTTGAGGAGTCAAAGCCGAAATCTGCGAGAATTTCCACTACGGCGCAGGGGTGAATGAAGTAATCCTCCCCCGAACTTCTCTTTTGTCCGCGATGTGCTTCCTCTGCAAAATCGTGTGCTTTTTTAATTTCCGCATAATTCGTCGGATAGGTTTTTCTGAGTTTTACAAGCAATTCGTCCATATTTTTCTTGATTGAGCCATACGATACGTCGCGTACGCGCACAATTATATCGTTTTTGCATCAATATACATTATTATACTTTATAAAACAAAACATTGCAATACGCCCAAACGCCACCAAAAGCAAAAAACGTTTCGTTTTATGCCTTTGATACGTTGCGATATGCAATGCTGTCATCGAGATTGACAGATTTTGCCGATATTGCGACAAAGCCTTTGTCGTTTATGCGCACTGTGCCGAGTTGGTCGAAAATTTTGAGTGCGAGCATAAACGTACTTTCGCTCGTTTTGTATCCCGAACACACCATAGAGTACATCTTGTGCGGACTTGCCATTTTGGGCGTGCGGCGAGATACGTTGACGATCTCTTTGTACACCTTACGAAGCACGTCTTTGCTTATGGAAACGGGCTTGGGCGAGCAATCGCCGAGCGCGTATATCTCGCTCGTTTTCCTTTGAAGTTTTGCAAAATATCCCTCACAAAGCGGATGTCCTGCAACTATAACTCGGTTCAAGAATGAAAAATCGAAACACTCCGCAGGACACAGTACCACGCAGTTTTCCGGATTTAAGCAACGAGGGGTCGCAAGAAGAACGGGCAGTGATTTTATCTTTTCGCTTGCTTTGCAAATGTTGTCATATTCCTCGTGCGAGAAGCACACAATTGCCGTGCCGAACGGCTTTTCGAGCCATTCTTCCGTTTTTTTCACCGTCGTTTGCGGCAGATTCGCACTCCCCTCGCAGTCGAGTTGGTGCAAATTCATTCTTATAGCCTCGTCGTCATCGATATTCACGTCCTCGAATTGCAAAGTCTGAATGATACCTTGCGCGGATTCTCTGTTTTGAAATGCGTTTATGCCGAGAGAAATTTCAAAATTCACTCTGCCCGTCTTTGCGGCAAGGCAGGGCGCAAACTTTGAAAATCCCATAAGTTCGATGTTTTTTGCGACGTATTTGACGTGTTGAGAAAACCCGATTCTGTCAAATCGAAGGCCTTGCGCCCTCACGAGGAAAGTCGGGCGCGGATTTTGATAGCCCGTCGGTTCTAAAAGTTCGAGTTCCTTTGCAAAGGACAAAAAGTCCGTATCGAAAGGCAATTCCATTTCGCAATCTATCTCGTGCGTGAAGTCGATTTTGCCGTGCATATCGAGCACGGATTTGTTCGCCGCCTTTACGAAATCGTCAAACTTGTCCTCTTTCATCGAAATGCCTGCCGCCTGCGCATGACCGCCGAATTCCGTAAAGTATTCTGACAGCGAGCAAAGCAACTCGAATATGTTTACTTGCGGAATGGAACGAGCCGAGCCTCGAAGTTCTCCCTCGTCCGTGCGAGCAAACAAAATGGTCGGACGTTTGAACTCCTCGACGAGCCTTGCGCACGCAATTCCGAGAATACCCGCTTCCCATTGGTCGCTTTTGAGCACGATTATGCCTACGTTGTTGAAATTTGTGTCTGCAAGTTGCGCTTTTGCGCTTTCAACCGCCTTTTCGCAAAGTTCCTGCCTGTGAGCGTTGTCCCTTGCAAGTTCGTCGGTGAGCGTTCTCAAAAGGAAATAGTCTGTTTCGAGGAACAACCCCACGACTTTCATTGCCGAATTGAGTCTGCCTGCGGCATTCATTCTCGGTGCAAGGCGGAACATAACGTCCTGCGCCGAAACGCTTTCCTGATTGAGAAGCATTTTCACGCCCTTGCGCGGCGATTTTGTGATTTGTTTCAAGCCGTAATACGCAATGATTCTGTTGTCGTTTTTGAGTGGAACAACGTCCGCGATGGTTGCGATAGCCACTATATCGAGATACTTTATCGCTTCCTCTCTGCCACCCAGAGCCTCTATGAGTTTGAGCGCAACTCCTGCGCCGCAAAGGTCGAAAAAGCCTTTTCTTGCGACTTTGGGGTCAACCACGATACAATCGGGGATTCTCTCTTGTGGTTCGTGGTGGTCGGTGACGATGGTGTCTATCCCTTTCGACTTCAAAAACTCCACTTCTTCAACCGCCGTAATGCCCGTATCTACGGTGATGACAAGTTTTGGCGAGTGATAAGCGAGGATTCTTTCAAGCGTATCTACGCTTATTCCGTAACCGTCCTTGTTTCGGTCGGGAATGAAATAAAACACGTCGAGTTTGTCGCGAAGATACAGCATAAGCGTTGAGATTGCGCAAATGCCGTCGCAATCGTAGTCGCCGTAAATAAGCACCTTTTCTTTGTTTGCAATCGCTTGTTTAATGCGCTCGACCGCCTCTTTCATTCCGTCAATCTCGTAGGGCGAGGAAAGTTTGTCGAGAGATGGATGAAGATAGTCAAAAAGCGAATCCTCGCTCATTTCCCTACCTAGCAACAAACGTAAAAAGTCTTGAGAAATTCCAAGACGTTTGGCAAGTTCGACTTGCTCGTTTGAAAGTTGGAAGCGAGGTGTTTTTACAACGTATCTCATATCAATTCATAAAACTACGCCCTCACCTTTGTGAGGGCGCAGCCATCGATTATTTTTTCTTTTTGAACGTCGTGTTCTTCTTTGAGTATTTGTAGACGACGTTTTGTTTTTGTTTTTGCTGACCCGCTTGTTTGACTTGCGGTCTGATCGTTTGTTCACCGTCCTCGCCGACGACGATTTCGGAATCGATGTCCTCTTTCTTGTCGTAGGTTACGGCGTTGCGTTTTGCATATTTTGCTCTCGTCTTATCCCAAGAGATACTGAGCGCAGCCCAAAGCGGCGTTGCAAGATTGGTTGCCGAGAACAAACCTGCAATCAAGCCGAGAATGATAGGCACGCAAAACTCTCTTATGGTGTCGCTTCCGAGTATCGCAAGGAAGATGATTGTAATCATAGTGGTGAGAGTAGAATACACAGTACGAGTAAGCGATGAGCGCACAGCCATATCGCCAATGCCCTTGTAGTCAATGTCCTTTTGACCTTTGAGCGGTTTGATTGTTTCACGGCAGCGGTCAAAGATGATGATCGTGTTGTTGATTGAGTACGCAACGATCGTGATCATAGCCGCAACGTAAGAACTGTTGATTTGCACTCTGCAAATAACGGTGAGAGCAAACATGATTACAACGTCGTGGAGCAAAGCGATGACAGCCGCGATTGCGCTCGTGAACGTGAATCGAATCATGATGTACACAAGGATCAATGCGATTGAAACCGCAAGAGCGATGCCTGCCTTTGAGAGCAAGTCCGCAGCGGCGGTTGCGCCGATTGATTCGTACGTGATCTTGTTTGCGTCGGTGAGCGAAACGTTGGGATCGACCTGGTCGTCAACCGCTTTTCTTATCGTTTCGTTCATAGAATTGATTTTCGCGTCGTCATTGAATACGTTTTTGTATCTAAATACGATGGCGGTTTTTTCGTTGTCGTTTGCCTCTTGACGTTGCATATAACTCACTACAACGTGTTGACCGTCGACTTCGACGCCCTCGATGACGTTTTTAATTTCATTGCCCTTCTGCTCGTAAACGGTGTCGTCGAGGATATCTTTGCCGAGCGTGACGGTGAGAATGGTGCCGCCCTCGAAGTCGATGCCGATGCCTACGGCGTCGGAGTAACTTCCCGAAGTCGAACCGAGTGCGACAATCACGATGATTGCTGCAAGCACGATGACAAACGGAATGATTGCGGCGTATTTTGCGTTTTTGCAAACGCTGTAATTTTTGCAAAGATTGCGGAAGTTACTGTTTTTCATATTATGCCTCCTCCTTTGCAAGTTGCGTTGGAACGGAATCGGTGTTCTCGTCCTCTTTGATGCGTTTCAAGCCATAGAACTTTGCGCTTGTGCTGTTGAGCGGCATAAACGCTTTGAGCACGAGCCTTGTGATGACGAGCGAGCAAAACAGGGATAGAATGATACCGATAAAGAGCGTCACGGCGAAACCTACGATCGAAGCCGAGCCGAGCACCCAAAGCACGATTGCGCCGATAAGCGTTGTGACTTGACCGTCGATGATTGCGCCCGTCGAGCGTTTGAAACCGGTCTTTATGCAAGTCGCAATGGGCTTTGTAGAGTGTTTGTATTCGTCCTTCACTCTCTCGAAGATAATGACGTTTGCGTCAACTGCCATACCGATTGAGAGCAAGATACCTGCGATACCGGGCAGAGTGAGTTGCACCCACGGAAGCACTGCGCAGAACCAGATGAGAAGCACGGTGTAAACGCAAAGCGAGAGGTTTGCCGCAAGACCGAGACCGCGATATACGCATGCCATAAAGAGGAAGATGAGTGCAACGCCGACTGCGCCTGCGATGAGCGCGGTGCGAATTGAATTTTCACCGAGAGTTGCAGATATGCTTCTGACTTCGGAAAGTTGCAGCGTAACGCCGAACGTACCCGATTGAAGTTTGGTTGCGTATTCGTAAGCGGATTGATACGTGTAGTTGCCGGTGATGATTGCGGATCCGTTGGTGATTGCCGCATTGATCGAGGGCGACATAATCTTTTGTCCGCCGACGTAGATGTAGGTCGTTTTGCCGACGTTTGCGGATGTGATTTCACCGAAAATCTTTGCGCCGTCGGTGTTGAACTTCAACCCTATTGCATAGTCACCGCTGTCCGAAGTTGTGACGTACGCGTTTTCGAGGTGATCGCGACCGTTGAGGAATGCTTCTTTTTCGAGATCCGCATTGCTTGCTTCATCGCCGAGATCGGTGAGGGTGAAGTAAAGCGAAGCGGGACGACCGATAAGTTCGAGCACTCTTGCGGGATCGTCGACGTCGGGAATTTCGACGCGGATGGTGGTGCTATTGTCGCTTGACGTGCCTTTGGTGACAGTTGCTTCGGTGTAACCTTTGGAAACGAGCAAACTTTGAAGCGAACTTATCGTACCGCTGACGCGAGTATCGAAATTGCCCGCATCGTCGTTTGCAACCTTAAAGACAGCGGACACACCGCCCGACATATCCAAACCTAGTTTGATTGTCTTTGCATAGCCGGTGTAATCGTAAACCGTGCCTGCGATCGGGAACGAAACCACGGCAAACACAGCCATAAGAATGATGAATACACTCACTATACACAAGACGACTATTGACTTCTTCTTGTTCACAGGACTAGTCCTCCATATAGTAAAACATAAATATTATAACTATAACATCTTGTCAAGTCAAGAAAATATGATGCGATTGTGCCGTTTTAAGTTGCAAAATTTGCCGTCAAACGCATATATTTTTGCCAAACCTCATAGTTTGTGATATGGAAAAAGCCAAAAACATAAAAACCGACATCACGGACGTATTGAAAGCCGTGCTGTTTGCAACCTAGATATCCCTCGCTTTGGTGCTGATTTTCGCAATCGTAATACGCTTTGCAAGCGTCGAAAACAAGGTGATAATGCCCGTCAACATCGCAATCAAAATTTTGTCATTGCTCGTTGGCGTACTGCTTGCGTTCAAGAATCCGCAAAACGGACTTGTCAAAGGCGCGATAAGCGGACTTGCGTATATGCTTTTCACGTTTTTGATCTTCTCTGCTCTAAACGGATTCAAGGACGTGACGTTCAGTTGGATAGATTTGATAACCTTGCCCGTTGTCGGCGCGATAAGCGGCATAATCACGGTAAACCTGAAAGCACGCAAAGCGTAGGCTTGTTTGGGCTTTTGCCCAAACAAGCAGTGAAATTGCGTTCATCCTCTACATAAAGTGTATGATGTACAACTTGAATTGAAACTTCCCCCTTCCTCATGTGTTTGGACTTCGGCGTTTGCAAAGCAATCCGCCTCGTTCTCTTTGGCTACAACACATTCACCGAATGTGTTGTTTAACGCGTCGCGCCCATATCGCCGTTCCCCCTCTGCACAAGTTTGAGGGAACCCACGACGTCCGCTTCGCGTGGGGCAACACTGACGCGATTGACTTCGTAGCAATCGCTAGTTCGTTGCGAGCAACGAACGGCAGACGGGCTGTTGGCAATACAAATCGGCTGAAAGCCGTGCCACTGCGCTTTGTGCGCCAGCTACGCACCCAAACGGCGCAGTCGCTTGTACTATCCGTCAAGCTCGGCGCTCCATTTCTCGCCGCCTTGCGGCTCGCATTCCGTCTGCGAATGAGTGGAGCGTTTTAGAATCTTCCTCAACTGCACCTACGGTGCAATTTCACTTGCGCCTTGCGCAAATTTCATGCACGCTTTGCGTGCATTTCACTGCGGCAACGCCGCAATATCACTGCACATTTTGCAACATTTTCGCAAAAATGTGCAACAAAAAGGCACGCTCTTGCGTGCTTTTTTTCGTTGTTCGTTGCTTATTTGTTTTCTTCGTCGTTTTCTACGACTTCACCGCTGACTGCCTTGTCGCAATCTTCCTTTTCAGCGCAAGCGTCGCAATTGTTGTCGCAAGCTGTTTCTTCAACCTTTTCTTCGACTTTTTCTTCGACTTTCGCTTCTTCGGTTGCGGGAGCTGCGGGTACGGTGTCCGTTGCGGGTGCGGCAACTTTTTCAAGAACGTAGCCCACTGCTTTCTTGTCGATAACGATCAAAGTGGGATTGGATTCGGTGCCGACGTTGACGATGAGAGTGTTGTCTGCGTTGACTTGGGTGATCTTGCCGACGATGCCGCCGACGGTCATAAGCTTTGTGCCTACGCAAAGACTGTTCATCATATTTTGTTGTTCTTTTTGACGTTTCTTTTGAGGAACGATGGTGAGAACGATCATAAGCACAAGCACGACGCCGATAACGACGTACATAATCCAACCGTTACCACTGCCTGATGCGGAATCTGCTGCGAGAATCAAAGAATTTAACATAGTTGCTCCTTTATTCACCTATTCGGTTATTTCTGTTTTGATATTTTCAATGTTACACGATGTCGGGCTGTTTGGCAACAAAAATCGTACACTTTGTGGCATTATTAAAGCCATTTTAATGTTTTTGTGCCGTTTAGCCCTGATATTGCGCCATAAACTCTTTTCTGAACTCGTCGTATCTGTCTTCCATAATGGCTTGACGAATGTCGGCGGCGAGCCTTTCGAGGAAGCGTATATTGTGGATGGACAAAAGTCGTCCGCCCATAATCTCGTCGCTCTTTATGAGGTGGCGGATATACGCCCTCGTATAGTTTTTGCAAGCGTAGCAGTCGCAGTCGGGGTCGATGGGTGTAAAGTCCTCTGCGTACGGCGCGTTGCGGATTGTCATAAAGCCTTCCTTCACCATTGCCGTGCCGTTGCGAGCGATACGAGTGGGAAGCACGCAGTCGAACATATCCACGCCTCTTGCAACGCCCTCGACGATGTAATCCGCCGTGCCTACGCCCATGAGATAATGCGGTTGGTCCTTTGGCAAAATAGGTTGCAAAACGTCAAGCATTTCGTACATTTTTTCCGCGCTTTCGCCAACGCTCAAACCGCCTATCGCAATGCCGCATTTTGCATACGGAACGGTGCGCTCGGCGCTCTCTTTTCTCAAATCCGCAAAGATGTTTCCTTGCACTATCGGAAACAGCGTTTGGTGCGGTTTGAGTTGAACTTTCGAGCATCTATCCAACCATTTTAGCGTTCTTTCCATCGCGTCGCGCGCCTTGTCGTGCGTTATGTCGGGAGGCGTGCACTCGTCAAAAGCCATAACTATATCGCTGCCGAGAGCCTTCTGCACTTCCATAGATTTTTCGGGCGAGAAAAAGTGTTTGCTACCGTCTATAAAACTGTTGAATTCCGCGCCGTCGTCCGTGATTTTACGCAAGGAAGAAAGCGAGAAAACCTGAAATCCGCCGCTATCCGTCAAAATTGCGCCGTCCCAGTTCATAAACTTGTGCAAACCGCCCGCTTTTTCGATGAGTTCGTGCCCCGGACGCAAATACAAGTGGTAGGTATTCGACAACAGAATTTGCGCGCCGGTTGCGTGCACTTCTTCGGGTGAAAGTCCCTTTACGGTTGCTTTCGTGCCTACGGGCATAAAGCAAGGCGTGTCGATAACGCCGTGTTCGGTGTAGAGTTTTCCGACTCGTGCGCCGGTCTTTTTGTCTTCGTGTATAACTTCGAATCTCATAGGTTTTTTTGATGTTCCTTTATTCAAAGAATGATGCGTCGCCGAACGAGAAGAAGCGGTATCTCTCTTTTACGGCTTCGTTGTATATTTCAAGTGTTTTTTCTCTGCCGACAAATGCCGATACGAGCATAATCAGCGTGCTTTCGGGCAAGTGGAAATTGGTTACAAGTCCTTTTACGCACTTAAACTTGTATCCGGGGTATATAAAAATGCTTGTGTCGCCTTTTTGGGCGCGGACGTAACCGTTTTCGTCTGCGACCGTTTCGAGCGTGCGCACGCTCGTCGTTCCAACGCATATAACTCTTCTGCCCTCTCGTATTGCGGAATTGATTTTTTCGGCGTTTTCCTCGTCTATTTCGTAATACTCGGTGTGCATTTCGTGTTCGAGTATATTGTCCTCTTTTACGGGTCTGAACGTACCCAAACCGATATGCAAAAGCACAGTTGCGAAATCAACGCCCATATCCCTTATTTTCTGCATAAGTTCGGGCGTAAAATGAAGTCCTGCGGTCGGCGCGGCGGCAGAGCCTTCGATTTTGCTGTACACGGTTTGATATCTTTCCTTGTCCTGCAACTTCTCTTTTATGTACGGCGGAAGCGGCATATTGCCCACTCTGTCGAGAATATCCTCGAACACGCCGTCAAACTTAAATTCTATCGTGCGCGCGCCGTACTCGCCTATCTCGGTCACGACTGCGCTGAGTTCGTCGCAAAAATGGATAACCGAGCCGAGTCGAGCCTTTCTTGCAGGCTTCATTATGGTTTCCCAGTGCGTGTAGTCCTTGCGTTTCAAGAGCAAAACTTCGAGTACGCTTTCGTGATTTTCGATATGCCCGAAAATGCGCGCAGGGATAACCCTCGTGTTGTTTATGACGAGCAAATCGCCTTTTTTGAGGAAAGACGGCAAGTCGTAAAAATGCTTGTGTTGGATCTCGTCCGTTTGGCGATTGTACACCAAAAGTCGCGAGTGGTCGCGAGGTTCGATGGGCGTTTGCGCGATTAATTCTTCGGGCAATTCATAGAAGAAATCGTGCGTTTTAAGCGTTGTGTTTTCTTGCATATTAGTCATTTTTTAATTGAACGGCGTATACCTCAATTTAGTTTTTCCCCCTTCCTCATCGCGTGTTTGGACTTCGGCGTTTGCAAGGCAATCCGCCTCGTTCGCTTTGGCTACAACACATTCACTGGATGTGTTGTTTAACGCGTCGCGCGCCGTTCAAATTTTCCGCTTGCGCACAAAGTGCGTAAACACCAAGCAAGCACTCGCGCGGAATTGTGGATGGGCTTCTTGTCCGTCTTATTCGGGAGAGCAAAGCGGGCTTGCGCGGTTAGTGATTGCGAGAACAAGTGCGGTTTTTGTCAATCGCCCAA
>CAVFCJ010000034.1:0-14129 GCA_963620965.1 bacterium | reverse complement strand
AACTATTCCTCAAAAAATTGTATGCTTCAAGGAAAAAATATAGGGATAGATTGTTGAAAATCGAGGGTAAACTCGGCAAAACACAAATCGAGGTGCGAGGGAACAACGCTCAGAAAGCACTGATTGCAATTTCAAAAATATCGAAAGTCGAAAAAGTGGAATCGACAAAGGAGTACACGAGGTTTTTTGTCGAGTCCAAACAATGTCATAAGATTATTGCATTATTGCAAAACTTATGCTATGATTATAAAATAATTAATATAGTCGGAGTATCCTCGTCGATTTTCCGTGCCCTTGCAAGGACGGGAATATTTTTGGGGATAGTCTCGGGCGTATGCGCCGTGTCGATTTACTCGTCTTTCGTCACGCGCGTGAGCGTAAGGTGCGAAGGCGCGAGCGACTACGCATTAAATGTGCAAATCGACGGCATACTGAAAGAGTACGGCGCGATCGAGGGCGCAAGAGTCAAGTCGTTTGACGCGGACGAATTGAAAAATGCAATATCCTCGCTTGACGGCGTGGCGTTTGCAAGCGTGGACAAAGTCGGCACGCATATAAATGTCGTTTACAAAACCGTGCTGAAAAAAGAGAGTTTTGTCGCCGCGAACTCAAAAAGTGTGGTCGCAAAAAAGCGCGCCGTCGTCACAAGGGTTATCGTCGAGGGTGGAACGGCGGTTTGCAAGTACGGCGACGTGGTGAAAGTCGGCGACACGCTCATTGACGGATACATCGAGTACGGCGACAACAAAATACCCGTCGAGGCAAAGGGCTATGCGTTCGGAAAGGTATATTACAAGCGCACGAAGTTTTTTGCGAGGGTACAAAAAGTAGAAAAGATCGTGGGCAGTAAGACGTACACTCGCTTCGGTATGTTCGACAAAGTGCCAAAAACCCCGACGAGTCCGTTTGAAAACTATCGGCTTAAAACGGAAGCGAGCGACTTCGGATATTTGCTTCCGATCAAGATATACTCGTATAAATTCGAGCAGATTCAAACCGTTGAGGTCGAGAATACGCTCGACGAGGCGGGTATGAAAAAGGCGGTGTATTCCCAACTGGTTGCGGATTTGCCCCAAAGCGCGACGGTGCTCGACGTATATTACGAGATAACGTCGACGGAAGACGGAACTTACGTTACGCTGACGCTCGAAGCAGAGGAAATCATATAAAATGAAAACGCAAAAAGAAAAGCAATTTGACAGTTATGACGTTATGATGAGCGTTTTCGGCGAACTCGACGAAAACATCGAAAAACTCACCGACGCTTTTGACGTGGACGTTTTCGCTATGGGTACGAGCGTGAAGATAAGCGGCGAGGAAAAGGACGTGCTCGGTGCGCTTGCCGCGATAAACGCCCTCGAAAAACTCTGCAAAAAACAACCGCTCGGCGCACAGCAAGTCAATATGGTGATAGGCTACGCAAAGGCCGGAAAGGAATTCGACGTAGAGGATTTGATGGGTACGGTGGCAATCACCGCTCGCGGAAAAATCATCCGCCCAAAGACTCTCGGACAAAAAAAGTACGTCGACGCAATAAAGAAGTCGAGCATAGTTTTCGGCGTAGGGCCTGCCGGCACGGGCAAGACGTATCTTGCCGTCGCGCTTGCGGTTTATGCACTCAAAAACAAAGAGGTTGACAAAATAATTCTCACTAGGCCGGCGGTCGAGGCAGGCGAAAAACTCGGATTTTTGCCCGGCGATATGAACGAAAAGGTAGACCCGTATCTTCGTCCGCTTTTCGACGCTTTGCAAGAGATGATGGGACAAGACGCGTATCTTCGCCACATCGAGAGGGGAAGTATAGAGATTGCGCCGCTTGCGTATATGCGCGGCAGGACGCTCTCCAATAGTTTTATCATTCTCGACGAGGCACAAAACACCACGAGAGAGCAAATGAAGATGTTCCTCACCCGTATGGGCGAGAACAGCAGAATAGTCGTCACGGGCGATGTTACGCAAATCGACCTTCCCAAGAATGTCAAAAGCGGTATGATCGACGCAATCGAGGTGCTTGACGGCGTTGAGGGAATAGACATCGTAAAACTCACGGCGAAAGACGTGGTGCGCCACGAACTCGTGACGAGAATAATACAAGCATATGAAAAAGCAGAATCGGCAAGGGCAAAAGTCGCAACGGACGACAAAAATTGCGATTGACCGTGCGGGAGTGAACTATGATTGATGATGTAAGAGATCTTTCAAGAGCGGAAAAAGCCAAAATACTCGCCAGAAAAAACGTGTTGAGATATGTTGGCAAGTGCTTTACGACTGCGATTCTCGCTGTGTGCGCGATGACGGTATTCGCACTTTTTATGATAGGCGATTTCCTTGACGCATTCACGTTGGAACATGCACTTTCGACAACGGCGATTTTCTTCTCGTCGATGGTGCTTATCGGCTTCCTTATGGCAGGTGTGTACAGATATACGCAGTCAAAAGGTACGAGCGTAAGGGATTTTCACTTGACGATAATTTTGGTTGCGATTACGTTCGTTACATCGATATCGTCGGCTTCGAGACTCAATTTGTACGCAATGCCCATCGCGCTTTCCACACTTGTGCTTATCGAACTTATCGACAGGCGCACCGCAACGCTCTCGACGGCGGTGGTTGCCATTATGATTGCGGTTGCGTTTATGCGCGACACCGTGACTTACAATTATACAACGGTCATCGCTTCGTTGGTTTGCAACAGTTTGTGCGCGGTCATCGTCAACTTTTATGAGAAAAAGCACCTTACTCGTCTCAAATTTTTGCTCGTGTCAATGGCGACCCCGATTGCGATGCAACCGCTCGTCTTTATGTTTACGCTTGCAAGCGGCGATACATCGATGAATCTTTTGTGGCACGTAGTGTGGTCGTACGGAGCAAATATCGCGGCTTCGCTTGTGTTTATGCCTCTCGTCGCAATTTTCGAAGGTATGTTTAACATTGCGGACGATTTCAGACTCAACGAACTTTGCAATTTGTCCAATCCGCTTCTCAAACGCCTTGCGAGCGAAGCGCCGGGCACGTTCAATCACTCGCTTGTTGTGGGCAACCTCGCAGAAGCGTGCGCCTCGGCAATCGGCGAAAACCCGAATATGGCAAGATGCGCGGCGTACTATCACGACATCGGCAAACTCAAAGCGCCTATCTATTTCAGCGAAAACCAATCCTCGTACAATCCGCACGACGAACTTATTCCTGAAGTCAGCGTGAGTATGATAACCTCGCACACGCTTTTCGGTGAGATTTTGGCAAAGCAAAACAGACTGCCAAAGGAAATCGTCGCAATATGCAGAGAGCATCACGGCACATCGCCGGTCGGTTATTTCTACCGCAAAGCACTTACACTCAAAGAAGAGGGCGACCTCGCTGTAGATAAATACACCTACGCAGGTCCGAAACCACAAACAAAAATCGCCGCTATTATTATGATTGCGGACACGATCGAAGCAGCAATGCGCGCGTATATGCCAGACACGAAAGAGGAATTCGAGGGCAGAATCAACAAACTTGTCGACGAGAAAATGGAACTCAGGCAGTTTGACGAATGCCCCATCACAATGGGTGATATCGCCATCATCAAACGCACGATAATCGAAGTGTTGCCGTCTATTCACCATAGCCGCATCAGTTACGAGAAGAAACGTTCGACTAATACTTTTAACAAATAAGCACTCGACACAAAGGAAAAGTATGATAAAAATCTCAAACGCAAGTCTAAAAGAAAAAATGCTTGTCAAAAGGGTGGAGAAGGCGTGTTTTGCGCACTTGAATCAACCCGATTTTTTCCTCATCGATATGACGATTGTGGACGAAGACACCATTCGTACGCTCAACAAAGAGTCGAGAGGAATCGACAAAGTTACGGACGTATTGAGTTTCCCTTGCTTTGACAAACTCGATTTGCCCGTGTCGAAAGACAGTTTCGAGGATAGCGATTACGACGGAAACAAAGTGCTTTTAGGCTCGATTATGATATGCCGTCAACGCGCCGAGCAACAAGCGCAAGAATACGGGCATTCGTATGCGAGAGAGTTAGGCTTTTTGGCTTGTCACGGATTTTTGCACATATTGGGATTCGACCACATCGACCCCGACGACGAAAAAGTGATGATAGCGCACCAAAAAGCGATTATGGAAAAAGTTGGACTGCGTCGCTGATGCTTTGCATCTATGATGCAGTTATATGCGCGCAAGCGTGCGTGAAATTGTGGCTTTGCCACAATGAGACTTGCGCATTGCGCAAGTGAAATTGCACCGTAGGTACAGTTGCGGAATATTCTAAACCTCTCTACTCATTCGCAGACGGAACGCAAGCCATTGCTCAAACGGCGTTGCGGCAGAGTCAATCGCCCAGATGTCATTCAGAGCGAAGCGTGGGAATCCCATAAATAGGAACGAAAACCTTTGGGGCGATTGCCAAAAACCGCACCTGTTCTCGCAATCACTAACCGCGCAGAGAATTTGTGCTATCAGTTTGGACACGGATAAAACCTCACGCCGCAATTTCGTCAAATTATCTGCTTGATGAAGCGCACTTCGTGCGCAAGCGGTAAATTTGAACGGCGGTCGGGCGCGACGCGTTAAACAACACATTCGGTGAATGTGTTGTAGCCAAAGCGAACGAGGCGGATTGCCTCGCAAACGCCGAAGTCCAAACACCTGAGGAAGGGGGAAGTTCAAATTCAAACGAACCCTTGTTCGAAGCGCAAGAGCAAGATATAAGAAGAAAGCAAAAGAGGAAGTAAAAATACATGTACGAAGATTTCAAAAGCGGTTTTATTTGCATAGCGGGACTTGCCAATGCCGGTAAGTCCACTCTCACAAACGCGCTTGTGGGCGAAAAAGTGTCTATAGTTTCTTGGCGTCCTCAAACGACGAGAAACAAACTTTTGGGCATTATCAACGGCGACGGCTACCAAATGGTGCTTATCGACACGCCCGGTATTCACAAAGTGCGCAATCACCTCGGACAATATATGATGCAAGCGGTTGAAAACTCGCTCAAAGACGTTGATGGCGTAGTGTACGTCATAGACGCTGCAAAGGGTATGCAAAAAGAGGACTACGAGTTCCTCGAAAAGAACGCAAGCAAAGTTCCCGTAGTCGTGGCTCTCAACAAAGAGGACTGTGTGACGAGAGAAACTATGTTCGAATCTCTTGAAAAACTCAACAAAATCGCAGATCTCAAAGCAATCGTGCCTATTTCGGCAAAGAAAGAGGGCAATCTCGAACCGCTCAAAGCGGAACTCGTGGCACTTCTCCCCGAGGGTGCGCCGATGTACCCCGAGGATATGTACACCGAAAGCAGTATGCGCTTTATGGCAACCGAGATTATCCGCGAAAAAGCGCTCTATCTTCTCGACAAGGAAGTGCCGTACGGCATAGGCGTTTACATCAATAAATTCGAGGAAAGAGAGGGGCAACCCATCATAGATATCGACGCAGACATCATTTGTGAAAAGCAGTCGCACAAGGCGATAGTCATCGGCAAGGGCGGCGAAATGCTCAAACAGATTGCGACGAAGGCTCGCCACGATCTCGAAGAAATGACGGGCGAAAAGGTGTTTTTAACTTTATATGTCAGAGTTAAGAATGAGTGGCGCGACGATGACAGAATCATGAAAGAACTCGGCTACGATCTCAAAGCCCTCAAAAAGGACTGACGAAATCGCAAAGGAGCCGAAAAATAAGGAAAAATAAAAAATAGAAAATCACGGATAATGCGGACTTTTCTGCACATACTGACATCGTGAACAAACGAGATTTATGGGAAATGTTTGCAAGGACCGGGGACGTCAAAGTGTACGGAATGTACCTTGTGATGAAGTAATACGAGGATAACTCGCACAGGTTGCGAGGGGGAAATGCAAACAGCCGACGTAAAAGTTAAAGCCATCGTGACGAGGGCAGTACCTTACAACGAGAGTGATATGATCGTCACTCTTGTCGGCGTTGACACGGGCGTTTTGACCGCAACGGCGAAAGGTTGCCTTAAACTGAGAGCCAAACTGCGCTATGCCGCCGAGCCTATGAATTTCGGCGACTACGTTTTGAGCGGCAGAAACGGAAGATACGTCATCACCGAGTGTGGTCAAATCGAGTCTTTTTGCAAAATCACGACGGACATAGAGAAGTATTACGCTGCGTCTTTGGTGCTTGAAACCTTGCAAAAAGGTTCGAGAGAGGCAAATCCCGACTTGTTTATTCTCGCACTCAAAACCCTCGATACACTTGCAAACGGCGAGGAAGAATCGGACGACACCATACGCAATTTTCTGCTCGGATTTTTGGACATATCGGGCAACAGCCTCGACTTTGCGCATTGCAACGTCTGCAAGTGCGACATCGATTTAAACGCATACTTCAAGGACGCGGACGGAATTGTCTGCGAGCATTGCAGGGGGTTTGACGGAATCCTTGTCGACAACGTTACGAGGGCATACCTTGCAAAACAATCTGACACAACGCACCCGCTCAAAATAAAATCAAATATTTTGCTTGCGGATTTTGTATATATGATGACCGGAGTGCGAATAAGCACCCATTATTTTACGGAGCAACTATGAAAAACAAAGGATTTTTGGCAAAAATCATTGCGCTTACGCTCACGATATGCACGCTTTTTGCATGCGTTGCTTTCCTTGTTTCCTGCGACAAGGACGAGGTGAAGGCAAAGACGGTTGAGGACATCTTCAAGTCCACTCAAAGCAATCCCGAATTCAGTGGCGTAAAGCGAGAATTCACACTCGATACGGGTTGGTCGGTTTACACCAAGAGTACGGAAAAAAACACTCAAGCGATCGACGTAAACAGCGACGTGGGCTACATAACAAGCCTCGACGCATTCGTTGTGAGCAACGGCGACGTGCTTTCAATCGTCAAGTGCGGCGACACAAAAGAATATTTCGAGGGCGGAATGAAAGGTATGATTTTGCCTGCATCGCTCGGAATTTCCGCTTTGAGAGTCAAAGACGGTCTTATTGCGTGCAAGTTTAACGACTACACGGCGGGTGTGTTCGATTCAAACGGCAAAACGGTGCTTTCGCGCACGAAAATCAATTGGTCGTCCAATAGCGGCGCAAACATCGATTCAATTTTCAAAATTCTCGACGGAGGACTTATCGCAGTCAACTCTGCGTATGACAAGAGCGGCACTAGCGGGTATACTTCCATTTATCGTCCGAGCATAAACAGCGAACTTTCACAATGCGGTACGCTCGTTGCAAAACTTGAAAACGCAAAAGGCACACTCACGGGTGTTAAGGGATTTGACGGCAAGTACGTCACCATAACGGAAAACACGGCAGGGGATTACATCTTCGCTGTTCCGAGCAGCGTTTCTGGCGAGGTGGAACCCACGACCGCAACCGCAAACGGCACGGTTTCCGACAATGATAAGGACGATTATTACGGCGAAATAACCTATATGGGCGGCGGGAAATTCTTTATTCACCAAGACTGGACGGTCGAAAAAGACGAGGAATACACCTACTACGACGGATTCGATTACTACGTTTTCTCTCGTAAAATTTACACTCCCGACAATGACAAATTGTCCGAGTATACCAAAAACTCCGACAAGGTTTTCATTTACCTTGAAAACAACTATTACGACGGAGACAAGGCGGGTATAGCGACATCGCAATATCTCAATGACGGATTCACCTACGCAAGTTACGGTTTGACAATAATCGACAAAGTGGGCTACTACGATCAGTTTATCCTCGATGAAAATCTCAACGTCGTTATGTCGCTCACGGGCAACTACGGCATCACGATCAAGGATCAAAAGAAGGAGCAAGTGGGCTATTACGACCTCGTTATGCAATGCGTCGACGGCTACTACTATAACCCTGTGCTTCCCAGCGAGTTCAACGTCTACGATAGGGACGGCAACAAGATAGGACACAACTCGAGAAGCGATATTCAGCAACAAGAACTTTCAAACGGCATATTCGTGGTTGCAATCAACGACCCCGACGACACCTCGTCCAATCCCGAAAAACTCTACGGCGCGTTCAACCTCAAAGGCGAAGAAGTCGTGCCGTTCAAATACCTCTCGCTCTCGGCGTTTAGAGGCTCGTATACGGTGGGTAAAGCCCAAAACGAATTCGGCGTTGCAACTTGGTATATCGTCGGCAGCGACGGAAGTCAAATCACGCAAATGACGGACGGCTCCACGCCTCTTTCAAAAGACGAAATCGCAACCGATTCAAACGGTAACTTCATTTACAAAATCGGCTGCTATATGTACAAAGTGGATAGCGGTGAAAAGGATTCCAACAACAAAACAATCTACAAATACGGCGTCAAAAACTTCAATCCCAACGTCGACAAAAACATCGTTATGAACGCAACTATGAGCGCGGGAAGCGTGCTTTACGCGCCCACGTCCTCGCCTAGCAACGTGTTCGTGTTCGACAAAGTGACGGTCGGCAACAACGTCAGTTACACTGTGTACAGACTAATTTAAGTCAGGACATACAAATGATTACGACAATCGAAAGAGCAAGCGACGCAGTCCAAAAGGGCGCGAGAATAATCAACGAGGGCGGACTCGTAGTGTTTCCGACGGAAACCGTGTACGGACTCGGCGCAAACGCCTTTGACGAAAGTGCCGTCGCAAAAATATTCGAGGCAAAGGGCAGACCGCAAGATAATCCGCTCATAGTGCATATATCCTCGCTCGAACAGGTCAAGGACATCGCAAAGGATATTCCCGACAAGTTCTATGAACTTGCTTCTCGCTTTATGCCCGGTCCGCTTACCGTGATTCTCAACAAGAGCGACAAAATCCCGTATATCGTCACCGCAGGCGGCGAAACGGTTGGTATTCGTATGCCCAACAATAAGTGGGCGCGCGAACTTATTACAAACAGCAAACCGCTTGCCGCGCCGAGTGCAAACCGTTCAAAGCACATCTCGCCCACGACGGCGCAACACGTCTATGAGGACTTGCAAGGACGAGTGGAACTCATTTTGGACGACGGTCCGTGCGGCGTGGGTATCGAATCCACCGTGCTCGACCTCACTTGCGACACGCCTACGATACTTCGCCCCGGCGCGATAACCGCCGATATGCTTCTCGACATCGTGGGGCAAGTCAGTCAAAACGGAAAGGTTATCAAAATTGCAAAAGCCCCGGGAATGAAATATACGCACTATGCGCCCGTTGTCGAAACGGTTATGGCAGAGAATATCGACCACGCAATCTCGCAGTTCGACAAAATTGCGGCAAAGGGCAGAAATCCCGTCATTGTCGCTCGAGATATTTTCAGAGACAAGGTAAAAGACCGCGCGCAAATCTCGCTCGGAATCACCGTCGAGGACTACACTCGCAACGTGTATTCTGCGTTGCATACGGCGGAAAAAGAGTACGATTACATAATCATCGAGCATCTTGACGGAACGGGGCTGGAAGCGTCGGTTATGAACAGGGTTGAGAAAGCCGCAGGGGGCAAGAGCGTATGAAAGTGCTTTTCGTATGCTCGGCAAACACTTGCCGCTCGCCAATGGCGGAATATATGTTCAAAGCGTTTTTGCGAGCGAGGGGCGTTGAGGACGTTGAAGTGGACAGCGCAGGCTTGATACTCTCAAATGACCGTATCAATCCTTTATGCCTTGCCACTCTCGACAGACACGGCGTGCCGTACTTCGACAAACAATCGCAGTTTTGCACAAAACAACTCTATAAAAAGGCGGATTTCGTGTTCGTTATGACGGAATATCACGAGCAAGTTCTCGTGCAGAACTACGGCAAAAAACGCAATTTATTTGTGCTTTCCGAGCTTCTCGGACAGGACGTTCCCGACCCCTACGGACAGGGCGTCGAGGCTTACGAAAACGTGTATAGAATCCTTTGGAACGGTCTCGATTCAATATATCGCGCGACGCAAAAAACAGACGCTTGAACGTCCGTTTTTTTTTGTTGCTTGATTTGTTTTGATCCTGCAAATATATCCGATTAGATTGCCGCTTTTCGTGATTTTGCGATTGAGTTTGCAAAAGCGGTTCAGTCCGAATTTTTTGCCGTTTACTTATCTCGTTTTTTCACATTCTACGTCAAAGTTGTCTTTGAGTAGTTGTTTGAAGATTTTGATGTGTATTTCCTCGTCGAGAATGATTCTTTCGAGCAGCATTTTTACGCTGTCGGTGGACAAATTCAAAATGGTGCGCTCGTAATTCATAATCGCATTTTGCTCGGCGAGTATGTTTTCGCGAAGGTATCTTTTTGGGTCGAGAGTGTAGTTTGCAAAACTTCCGTTCCAGTAGGTGCGTGCGCCCATAATGGGGTAGCCGCCGAGTTTGTATATGGTTTTGCCGAGCAGTTTGTGATGTCGCATTTCAGTCACCGCAATGCCTTCGAGCGCTTCTTGAATATCGGGATATTTCGGTGTTATGTAAAGTTGAAAACAGTAGGTCAAAACGGCGGTCAACTCGCCCGACGAACCCGAATATACCGGCATCAAAAGTTTGGATTCGGCAACGTTTTGTTCGACTTCAATTTCGGGGTAGGGCAATTCGCTTGCGTATTTTGATAAGTCCATATTTCACCTCGCTTGATTTTGCACATTATATTCACCTTGCGCAAATTGTGTGCAATCTCGAAAAAAGTTGCTCTATAAGGCAATTAACGTTCAAAATATGTATAAAACCGCTTGCAAATTGCCTTTTCCTGTGCTAAAATTTCAAAGTAACTTTTAGGAGGTATAGATATGCTTGATACATTGAACGCAATCCTTCTTGCTGCCGAACAAGGCGTGAGATATGCGGATTATGAAATATGTTTGAGAGTATTTCTCATATTGATGGTGATTGCCGCTGTTGCAATCATCGTCGTAATAATGATGCAAAAAGGCACAAACGACAACGTTGGCGTCATCACGGGCGCGAGCGATACTTACTACGGCAAGAACAAGTCGACCAACAAGGAAAGCATTTTGAAAAAGATCACCTTCGGTCTTTTCGCCTTCATTATGATTTGCTCGATCATCTGCTTCGTAATGTGGGGTCTCATCTCACAGGGTGCTTAATTTTCACAGCGTAAAGTATCGAACGGCTCGTTTTGCGAGCCGTTTTGTTTTATTCGGCAAAAGGCGAGTTTTTTTTGATTCGTTCGACTCTTGAATAACTTGATTGAATGATATATAATAGAAGTATGATAAACGTAGTTGCAACAAACAAAAAAGCCTATCACGATTATTTCGTCGAGGACACATACGAGGCGGGTATTGCGCTCGTCGGTTGCGAGGTTAAGTCCGTACGACAAGGTGCGGTCAATCTTCGCGATAGTTTCGTCATAATCAAAAACGGCGAAGTCTTTATGCTGGGCGCGCATATTTCGCCATATAAAATGGGTAGTTACAACAACGTTGACCCTCGCCGCACAAGAAAACTTCTTCTCAACCGCTCGGAAATCAACAAACTTCGCGGTAAAGTCGAGCAAAAAGGGTATACGCTCATTCCGCTCAAAGTCTATTTTAAGGACGCTCTCGTGAAAATCGAACTCGGTCTTTGCAGAGGCAAGGAACTTCACGACAAGCGCGAAGCGATAAAAGAAAAAGAAAATAAGCGCAATCTGCAAAGAGTTATGAAAGAATACAACAGATGATCGGGCTTGACAATGCATTGCCGCAATCGAATCCGCTTCGTTTTTTCAGAAAACAAAACAACAAAAAAACAATAAAAACAAACCAAAAATACCGCGCAAAAAACGCGTAAGAGGCTGCATATGAAAAGAATAGAAACAACTTGCGTACAAGGTGGCTATACGCCAAAGAACGGCGAACCGCGCCAAATCCCCATCATTCAAAGCACGACTTTCAAGTACGATACCAGTGACGATATGGCAAAATTGTTCGATCTCGAAGCGAGCGGCTATTTCTACACTCGTCTTCAAAACCCCACCAACGACTACGTTGCGGCAAAAATCGCCCAGCTTGAAGGCGGAAGCGCGGGTATGCTTACATCGTCGGGTCAAGCGGCAAACTTCTATGCTGTGTTCAATATCGCAAACGCCGGCGATCACGTCATCTCTACAAGTTCCATTTACGGCGGAACATTCAATCTGTTCAACGTTACTATGAGAAAGATGGGCGTCGATTTCACCTTCATTTCGCCCGACAGCACGGAAGAAGAAGTTGAATCTGCATTCAAACCCAACACGAAGGCTGTTTTTGCAGAAACAATCGCAAATCCTGCGCTCGGAATGTTTGACATCGAGTTGTTTGCAAAGGTTGCGCATAAGCATGGTGTGCCACTTATTGTTGACAACACGTTTGCAACGCCGGTAAACTGCCGCCCGATAGAGTGGGGCGCGGACATTGTCACGCATTCCACGACGAAGTATATGGACGGACACGGCGCGGCTGTCGGCGGCGCAATCGTTGACGGCGGAAACTTCGATTGGCTTGCGCACGCAGACAAATTCCCCGGACTTTGCACGCCCGACGAGAGTTATCACGGCATAACTTACGCCGAAAAATTCGGCAAGGGCGGCGCGTTCATCACAAAATGCACAGCGCAACTTATGAGAGATTTCGGGTCTATCCAGAGTCCGCAAAACGCGTTCTTGCTCAATCTCGGTCTTGAAAGTTTGCATGTCAGAATGCAACACCATTGCCAAAACGCTCTCGAAGTTGCAAAATATCTTGCAAGCGACGAGCGCATTGCGTGGGTGAAATATCCCTCGCTCGAAGGCGACAAGGATTATGAACTTGCAAAGAAGTATTGTCCGAGCGGCACTTGTGGCGTGGTAAGTTTCGGCGTAAAGGGCGGCAGAAAAGCGGCGGAAGCGTTTATGAAAGGACTCAAAATCGTCGCAATCGAAACCCACGTCGCCGATGCGCGCAGTTGCTGTTTGCACCCCGCAAGTTCCACGCATCGTCAACTCACCGACGACGAACTCGTCGCGGCAGGAGTTTCTGGCGACCTCGTGCGCCTTTCCTGCGGTCTTGAAAGCGCGCTCGACCTCATCGATGATATTAAGCAAGCACTCGACGGTGCGCATATCGAGGCGTAAAGAGGTTGTCGTATGCCTATAATTATCCCAAACCAACTTCCCGCATACAAGATTCTCAGCGACGAAAAGATTTTCGTTATGGATGAAATGAGGGCGACAAGGCAGGACATTCGTCCCATCGAGATTGCCATTCTCAACCTTATGCCCACGAAGGAAACCACCGAAACGCAACTTATAAGATTGCTTTCAAACTCGCCGCTTCAAATCAACGTCACGCTTATAAAGACGGATTCCTATGAGCCTACGCACGTGTCTATAGGACATATGATTCGCTTCTACAAGAGCCTCGACGAGATAAAGCAAATGAAGTTCGACGGAATGATCGTCACCGGCGCACCCGTCGAAACCATACCTTTCGAGGATGTGAAGTACTGGAATGAACTCGAACAGATCTTCGACTTTGCGGACAAGAACGTGACGAGCACAATCTACATATGCTGGGGCGCGCAAGCGGCTCTTTATCACAAATTCGGCATACAAAAGCGGAATTTGCCGCAAAAACTTTTCGGCATATATCCCGCACACGCCGTCGTTGAAAACGATATGCTTTTGAAGGGAATGGACGACACTTTCTATATCCCGACTTCTCGCCATACCTCAATCGATGAGGATGCATTGCGCAAAGTGCAATCCGTCAAGATTCTTGCCGAATCGCCGCAAGCAGGCGTAGTCATCGCCAAAACCACCGACAACAAGTCATTTTTCTTCACCGGACATAGCGAGTACGACCGTTTCACCCTCAAATCCGAGTATCTCCGCGACCTTGAAAAAGGCTTGCCCATCTCGAAACCCGTCAATTATTTTACCGACGATTCACTCGACAATGTGGATATGAAGTGGCGTAGCGCGGCGAATTTGCTGTTTTACAATTGGTTGAATTATTACGTATACCAAGTCACGCCCTTTAATCTCTAAATGCGCCAAACAGCGTCTAACTTTGTCAGAGGCACTCGTCCGACAACTCATTTACGACAAGTAAATTAGGGTTGCCGTTCGAGTGCCTCTTTCGCGTTATATATCTGTTTGGCGCATTTAGAGTATTAAAGGGGTATGCTTATTCGTAGACGGAACACGAGTCGCAGGGCGGCGAGAAAAGGGAGCGCCGAGCTTTCGTCAC
>CAVFCJ010000033.1:0-14517 GCA_963620965.1 bacterium | reverse complement strand
GTACCGTTTTTGCAATTTTCGGATTCGTCAAATAAAAATCCTACAAAAGTACGAAATA
Source organism: bacterium (assembly GCA_963620965.1). Classification (GTDB taxonomy): domain Bacteria; phylum Bacillota; class Clostridia; order Christensenellales; family CAG-917; genus CAG-475. The sequence continues at coordinate 14,459 of CAVFCJ010000033.1, read as the reverse complement.
AAGTTTGTTTTTTTACATTTTTTTAAAAATGATTTTTGCAAAATGCGCATTTTTGCAAAAAATTTACATTTTAACTCTTGTATGCGCGCGTGTTTTTTGTTACAATAAGTATAAATAATATTGAAGTATATCCTTGATTGATAATGGATTTGCTTTTGGAGAAAATAATGGCAAAACAAAAAGACAGTTATGCAAGTTATTTGTTCCACGAAGGAACGAATTATCAAGCGCATAAGATGTTCTCGCCCGTTCCGAGAGCGGAAGACGGCATAGACGGTTGGGATTTCGCCGTATGGGCACCCAATGCCGCATCCGTTTCGGTTGTGGGCGATTTTAACGACTGGAACATGAATGCCAATCGTATGCAGAAACAAGACGACGGCGTATGGACGGCTTTCGTTGCCGGCGCAACGCAATTTCAAGCGTACAAATATGCGATAACGTCTGAAAGCGGCGAAACCGTCTTTAAGTGCGATCCCTACGGATTGCATTTCGAGACTGCTCCCGCAAACGCTTCCAAACTTTATGACATTTCCGGTTACCGTTGGAAAGACAAGAAGTGGATGAGAGAAAGGGAAAATTTCAATCCCTACGGCTCGCCCATCAACATCTATGAGATTCATTTCGGCTCGTGGAAGAAGTACGCCGACGGCAACTACATCAATTACAGCGCGATGGCGGACGAACTTATCCCTTACGTCAAAAAGATGGGCTATACACACATCGAGGTTATGCCTCTCACAGAGTATCCTTTCGACGGAAGTTGGGGCTATCAGACGACGGGTATGTTTGCGCCGACCTCTCGCTACGGCACGCCCAAAGACCTTATGGAATTTATCGACCGTTGCCACAGAGCCGGCATAGGCATCATTCTCGACTGGGTGCTTGCGCACTTCCCGCGCGACGAGCAAGGTCTGCGCCTGTTTGACGGCACACCCCTTTACGAATACGCCGATCCTCGCAAGGGCGAGCATAAAGAGTGGGGTACAATGGTGTACGATTTCGGCAAAAATGAAGTCAAATCCTTCCTTATCTCCGCGGCGATGTTCTGGTTTGACGTATATCACATTGACGGAATCCGTTGCGACGCGGTTGCGAGCATGCTCTACCTTGACTACGGCAGAAAGGACGGCGAGTGGGCGCCCAATCAATACGGCGGCAATTACAATCTCGAAGCCAAGGATTTCATCAAACAAATGAACACCGCAATACTTTCAAAGTATCACGGCGCGCTCACGATAGCGGAGGAAAGCACCGCTTATCCTATGATAACCAAGCCTGCCTACGACGGCGGACTCGGATTCAATTTCAAGTGGAATATGGGCTGGATGAACGACAGTTTGCATTATCTGTCCCTCAACCCGTTTTTCAGAAAGGACAATCACAACAATCTTACTTTTGCGATAACTTACGCATACAGCGAAAATTACGTTCTTCCCATCTCCCACGACGAAGTCGTACACGGCAAGTGCAGTATGATAAACAAAGTGCCCGGCGACTACGACCAAAAGTTCGAGGGGCTCAAAGCGTTTTACGGCTTTATGATGGGACATCCCGGCAAGAAACTCAACTTTATGGGCAACGAATTCGCGCAGTTTATCGAATGGAATTATGCCCAACAACTCGATTGGTTCTTGCTCGATTATCCGCGTCACCGTACCTTCCAGAAGTTTATGAAAGATCTCAACGCTTTCTATCTCGAAAACAAGGCGATGTGGCAACTTGACTGCACTTACGACGGATTTAAGTGGATAGTGGTGGATGACAATTCGCAAAATGTCGTATCCTTCATTCGCAAGGCGGCGGACGGCGAGTACGTGATATGCGTTGTCAACTTCTCGCCCGTCGAAAGACTCAAATACGTTATGGGCGTACCCGAGGGTGTGACGTACAGAGCGGATTTGTATTCCGCGCTCAAAAAGTACGGCGGCGAGGAAGAAAGACGCCCCTCGTTCAGAGCGAGCGCGAAACCCTCGCACGGTTATCCGTATTCAATAAAAGTCAATATTCCCCAAAACTCTGTTATGTTTTTGAAGCCGGAATATAAGGAGGAAAAATAAATGAGCAAAATTTCCAAAAAGGAATGTATCGCAATGCTTCTTGCGGGCGGTCAAGGCACAAGGCTCGGCGTGCTTACGTCGTCGGTTGCAAAACCCGCAGTGCCGTTCGGCGCAAAGTATCGCATCATCGACTTTCCGCTTTCCAACAGCATCAACAGCGGCATCGATACGATAGGCGTTCTCACGCAGTATCGTCCTTTCGAATTGCATCAATACATAGGCAACGGTCAGCCGTGGGATCTTGACAGACTCAGCGGCGGCATCTATGTTTTGCCTCCGTATATGGGCGCAAAATCGGGCGAGTGGTACAAAGGCACGGCGAACGCAATCTACCAAAACATAGACTTTATCGACAACTATAACCCCGATTATGTCGTGATTCTGAGCGGCGACCACATCTACAAGATGGATTATCACGATATGCTCAAAGAGCATAAACGCAACGGCGCAGACTGCACTATTGCCGTGCGCGACGTACCCATCGAGGAAGCGAGCCGCTTCGGCATCCTCAACCTCAAAAAGAACAGCAAACAAATCGAGGAATTCGAGGAGAAACCCAAGAATCCCAGAAGCACGAAGGCTTCTATGGGCATTTACATCTTCACTTGGGAAAAATTGCGCAAGTACCTCGTCGAGGACGAAAACGACAAGGACAGCGAAAACGATTTCGGCAAAAACATCATTCCCAAAATGCTCGCAGACGGACAGAGAATGTATGCCTATCAATTTGACGGCTACTGGAAAGACGTCGGCACCATTTCGTCCTTGTGGGAAGCAAATATGGACATCCTCAAAGGCGACGAGTTCAATCTCGATGACGACAAGTGGAAGATTTACGCGCGTAACAACGCCGAGCCGCCGCACTACGTCGCGCCGACGGGCAACGTCATAAACTGCCTCGTCAGCGAAGGCACCGTCATCAACGGCACGGTCAAAAACAGCATTGTGTCCAACTCCGTAAAAATCGGCAAAGACGCATACGTTGAAGAATCCGTCATTATGCCCGGCGCGGTTATCGAGGACGGCGCGGACGTGAGATATTCCATTGTCGGCTGGAATGCGGTCGTGGGCAAAAACAGTATGGTCGGCGAAACGCTCGAACATTGCAACCCGGGCGAGTGGAAAATCAGCGTCATCGCCCCGAACTACACTCTTGCACCGAACTCGGTCGTCGGCGCAAACGAAATGATAGGTTAAGGAGGGAAGAATATGAAAAACAATACGATGGGCGTTTTGTTCGCGTCCGACCCCGACAGCCATCTTAACGATTTGACGATTCATCGCACCACGGCTTCGTTGCCGTTTGCGGGAAGATACCGTCTTATCGACTTCACGCTGTCCAACCTCGTACACTCGAATATAACCACGATAGGCATCGTCACGCGCAACAATTACAATTCCCTTATGGACCACCTTCGTATGGGGCGCGACTGGGACTTGAACAGAAAAAACAGCGGCCTTACGCTTTTCCCGCCTTTTGCGTTCAACAGCGAGCACAAGGTTTACAAGGGCAAAATCGAAGCGTTGTTCAATCTGCGCGGCTATCTTTTGAACAACAACGAGGAATATGTCGTCATATCCAACACAAACATCGCTTGCAACATCGATTTCGACGAAATCGAGGCTTTCCACATTGAAAAGGGCGCGGATATAACCGTCCTCACATATAATACCGACGACATTACGCCGAGAAAACTCATCATTTCTTCGGACAAAAATCACCGTATCACCGATATGCGCTACGCAGTGGCAAGCGACACGGGCAAGCAACAGTGCAACCTCAATATATACTTCATCAAGAAGGATTTGCTCATCTCCCTCGTTGACAACGCATATGCGCACGGCTGCTACGACTTTGAAAAGGATATTCTCCAAGAAAACCTTTCCGAACTCTACATTATGAACTACGAGGTCAAGGAATACGTCGCCGTCATCGACCGTATCCCGACCTATTTCAAACGCAGTATGGATTTGCTCAAACCCGAAGTGAGAGAAGCTTTGTTCTACAAACATTCCACCATTCTCACTAAGGTCAAGGACAGCGTCCCCGCAAGGTATAAAGGCGGCGCAAACGTCAAAAATTCAATCATCGCCGACGGTTGCGTCATCGACGGTACAGTCGAAAACTCCATTCTCTTCCGTTCCGTCAAGGTTGGCAAGGGCGCGGTCATCCGCAATTCCATCGTTATGGAGGACACCATTGTCATGGAAAATGCCTCTCTCGATTACACCATCACCGACAAGGATGTCATCATTCAGCCGGGACGTGTGTTGAGCGGGTATGAGACTTATCCGATGGTAGTTGTCAAAGGCAAAGTCATTTGATTTGAGCGCGCTATTGAGCGCATAGCGGCGTCAGACACCTTCGCCCGTCAACTCATTTACGTTTTGTAAATTAGGGTTGCCGTGCGGAAGTATCTTCCTTGCTCTGCATCTCAATATCGCACTCAAAAAGCGCGCTATTTGGCGTGATACGCACGCAAGCGGTTAAACGCTCACTCATTCGAAGTCTACTTATAAACGGGATGTGTAATTTCGTAGACGGAACGCGAGCCGCAAGGCGGCGACCCATTGCTCAAACGGCGTTGCGGCAATGTCAATCGCCCACGCCGTCATTCAGAGCGTAGCGTGGGAATCCCCTAAACAGAAATGAAAACTTTTGGGGTGATTGACAAAAACCGCACTTGTTCTCGCAATCACTAACCGCGCAGAGAATTTGTGCTATCAGTACAAACATGGATAAAACCTCACGCCGCAATTTCGCCAAATTATCTGCTTGGTGCAACGCACTTCGTGCGCAAGCGGAAAAATTTGAACGGCGGTTGGGCGCGACGCGTTAAACAACACATTCAGTGAATGTGTTGTAGCCAAAGCGAACGAGGCGGATTGCCTCGCAAACGCCGAAGTCCAAACACGTGAGGAAGGGGGAAGCTTTAATTCAAAGTTTATCTCATACTCCAATATAAAAAGAGGCATATTTATGAAAATTCTATTTGTTGCATCAGAAGCAATGCCGTTCGTCAGATCGGGCGGATTGGGCGACGTCGCCGGCGCGCTTCCGAAGTCTCTCAATGCGCTCGGCCACGATTGCAGAGTTATCATTCCTTTCTACAAGGAGGAAATCAAAGAAACTTATCGCGATTCGTTCAAGTTTGTTGCTTCGACGTTCGTCGATTTGAGTTGGCGTCGTCAATACTGCGGCGTTTACGAAGCGGTTTACGACGGCGTAACTTATTACTTCGTGGACAACGAGTATTATTTCAAGCGTAAAGGTCTTTACGGTCATTTCGACGACGGCGAACGCTTTGCGTTCTTCTCGAAAGCCGTTCTCGAAGCGTTGCCGCTCATCGACTTTTATCCCGACGTCTTGCACGCAAACGATTGGCACACCGCGCTTACGCCCGTATTCCTCGACGTGTTCTATCGCGCAAGCGAGGATTATCAACGCATAAAGACGGTGTTCACAATCCACAATATCGAGTTCCAAGGTAAGTACGGCGACAGCCTCATAGGCGACATTCTCGGTTTGCCCGAATGGGCGCGCCCGCTCGTTATGAACGGCGATTGCGTAAACTATATGAAGGGTGGTATCGAATCATCGAATGCCGTCACCACCGTCAGCGAAACGTATGCGCAAGAGATTCTCGACCCGTTCTATTCCTACGGACTCGAAGGCATACTCTCAAACCGCAGATACAAACTTCACGGAGTTGTCAACGGCATAGATCAAGTGCTTTACGACCCAAAGACCGACAAAAAACTTTTTGCGGACTACACCGTCAAAAACTATGCGGTCAAGAAGGCGGAAAACAAGAAGGCTCTTTGCGAGATGATCAACTTGCCGTTTGACGAAAATCGTCCGCTCATCGCAATGGTCACAAGGCTCACCGAACAAAAGGGACTCGACCTCGTGGGCGCAGTCATCGACGATATTATGCGCGCCGACGTTCAAGTGGTGGTTCTCGGCACGGGCGATTGGAAGTACGAGAATATGATTAAGTCCGTTGAGGAGCGTCACCCCAACAAGTTCAGAGCCATTCTCGCGTTTTCGAGCGATTTGGCAAGCAAACTTTACGGGGCGAGCGATATGTTCCTCATGCCGTCCAAATTCGAGCCGTGCGGACTTTCGCAACTCATCGCAATGCGTTACGGCTCAGTGCCTGTCGTCCGCGAAACGGGCGGACTCAAAGACACTGTGCCTGCGTACAATCCCGAAACGGGCGAGGGCAAAGGTTTCACGTTCAAGACCTACAACGCATACGATATGCTCGACGCAATATGGCGCGCCTATGCAACCTACAACGACAAGGACAATTGGGACAAGATCGTCAAAAACGATATGAAATCCGATTTCAGTTGGGAAGTCAGTGCCAAAAAGTACGCCGACATCTATCAAAATCTGTAAAAAGTCGCTTTGCGGCGATAACGCAAGGCTGTGAAAATAAAAACTAATTATCTTTCGTCCGGGGGAAAGCGGAAGGAAGGAAAGGATATGAAATTCAACATTACGCAAAAGGAAATCACAAACAGCATTTCCGGCGTGCTAACGAGTTATTTCGGCGTAAAACCCGAAGACGCAAGCAAAGCGCAAATCTACCGTGCAACTTGTATGGTCATTCGCGATTTGCTCACCAGCGAACGCGTAAACTTCAAGAAAGAGTGCCGTGCGCAAAACGCAAAACAAGTCTATTATATGTCGATGGAGTTTTTGCTCGGCAGATCCCTTCGCAACCATCTTTTCAATATGGGCATTACCGACGAGGTGACAAAAGCCGTTGAAAGTTTCGGCGTAAAGATGGACGAAATCTACGCTTTCGAGCCCGATGCGGGGCTCGGAAACGGCGGCTTGGGCAGACTTGCCGCTGCGTATATGGACGCGCTCACGTCCTGCGACTATCCCGCAAACGGATTCTGCATCCTTTATGACTACGGCATTTTCAAGCAAGTCGTTGTTGATGGTTGGCAACTCGAACAACCCGACGATTGGCTCAAAATGGGCGACGTTTGGCTCAATCCTCGTCCCGAAGAAACCTATCAGGTCAAGTTCGGCGGCGTTGTGGACCAAAACTGGCAAGACGGCAAACTCACCGTAACGCAAAGAGATTGCACTGTCGTCAACGCAGTGCCTTACGATATGAACGTATCGGGTTACGACACGAGCGCGGTCAACCGTTTGAGACTTTGGAAGTCGCAAGCGCCGCAAGACTTCGATATGGATATGTTCAGCAAGGGCGAATATATCAAGGCGAGCGCGGCAAAGGCTATGGCAGAGTCCATCAACAAAGTGCTTTATCCCGCAGACGACCACATCGAAGGCAAATCCTTGCGCCTTAAGCAACAATACTTCTTCGTTTCGGCGTCCATTCAATCCATTTTGCGCCGTCACTTGAAGTTCAATCCCAGCCTCGACAACCTCGCGGACAGAGTGGCAATCCACATCAACGACACGCACCCCACGCTTTGCATACCCGAACTTATGCGTCTTCTTCTCGACGAATACGGCTACGGTTGGGATCAGGCTTGGGATATTACTACGCATGTCATTTCCTACACCAACCACACCGTTATGGCGGAAGCGCTCGAAAAGTGGCCTCAAAGCCTTTTCCAAAGTCTGCTTCCTCGTATCTACCAAATCGTGCAAGAAATCAATCAACGCTTCTGCGGCGAGTTGTGGGCGTACTATCCCAACAACTGGGACGTCGTCAATCGCAACGCCATTCTCGCAAACGGTCAAGTCAAAATGGCAAATCTCTGCCTTGCGACTTCGCACACGGTAAACGGCGTCAGCGCGTTGCATAGCGACATTCTCAAAAACGACGTTTTTGCGGATTACTACCGTATGCACCCCGAAAAATTCACCAACGTTACGAACGGCATTACGCACAGACGTTGGGTCGCGCAAGCAAATCCGCGCCTTGCGAGTTTGCTCAACGAACTCATCGGCGACGGTTGGCTCAAAGACGCAGACAAATTGCAAGACTTGCAAAAGTATATGGGCGACAGACAAGTGCTTGACCGCCTTGCCGAAATCAAACTTCAAAACAAGCAAGACCTTGCAAAATATATCCTCGAACACAATGGCGTGGAAGTCGATCCGAGCAGCATATTCGACGTACAAGTCAAGAGATTGCACGAATATAAACGTCAACTTCTCAACGCGCTCAACATCCTCGATCTCTATTTGCAAATCAAAGAGAATCCAAACCTCGACATTCATCCGCGCACGTTCATTTTCGGTGCGAAAGCGGCAAGCGCATACTATATGGCAAAGCAAATCATTCGCTTCATATGCGCGCTCGGCGATCTCGTCAACAACGATCCCGATGTCAAGGGCAAACTCAAAGTTGTGTTCCTAGAAAACTACCGCGTATCCCTTGCCGAAATCATTATGCCGGCGGCGGAAGTCAGCGAACAGATTTCTCTTGCGGGCAAAGAGGCGAGCGGCACGGGTAATATGAAGTTTATGATAAACGGCGCGCTCACAATCGGTACGCTCGACGGCGCAAATGTCGAAATTCATTCCGAAGTCGGCGACGGCAACATCTTCCTTTTTGGTATGCTCGCAGACGAAGTCGAGGATTTGTGGCGCAGAGGTTACAATCCCTCTCACTATTATCAAACCAATCCTCGTATCAAACGCCTCATCGACACGCTTCGTCAAGGCGTCAACAACATATCTTTCGGCGAAATCGCGGACTCGCTCACGACAGGTCGCGGCGGTCAACCCGACAGTTATATGGTTCTTGCGGACTTCGACAGTTACTCGGCGGCGCAACGTCGCGTAAACGACACCTATCTCGACAAAGAAACGTGGAATCGTATGTCGCTCGTCAACATCGCAAAGGCGGGATTCTTTGCGGCAGACAGGTCCGTCGAGGAATACGCAACTCGCATTTGGAACTTGCAAAAAGTTCGTCATTGAGCGACTGATTTCGTCGGCAACGCCCGAACGTCAACTCATTTACGAAAAGTAAATTAGGGTTGCCGTTCGAACGTCGCTTCCTCATTATTCATCTCATTGACGCACTTTTTGAAAGAAGCAAATCACGCAACGCGCACATAAAAAGCAAAAACGGACGTACCCGATTTCGGCGAACGTGCGCGCCGTGCGCAATAATTAGTTTCGGGGTGCGGGGTAAAACCCCGCCCTCAATTATAAATTATTCATTATCAATTAACCGTATGTACAATCCGTTGCTTCACAAAAAGCCGTACGGGGCAAGCGTTATGAATCAAGAAACGTGCATAACTTTTCCCGTTGACAACTCGCTTGGCATAAAGCGAGTTTTTGTCGTATTGCGCCAAGTTTTCGGCGAGGGCGGCGAAGTCGCGGGCGAGTCCTTGCGCTACGAATTGCCGCTGTCGCATAGCGAAAACGGACAAGACGTTTTCGTCGGTTTTTTCGCGCTTTTGGCGTGGGGCATTTGGCAGTATCGCTTCGAGGGCGAGTTTGCAAACGGCGATCTAGCGTTTTTTGGCAGAGGGCTCGACGGAACGGCTATCCGCGGCGATTGGTTGCCCGAATGGCAGTTAACCGTAACGAAATGCGACTATAAAACACCGAATTGGGCAAAACAAGGCGTAACTTATCAAATATTTTCCGACAGATTTTGCAAAGTCGGGGAAAAGCCGTTCACAAAAAGAGGCAGATTGCACGCCGATTGGCACGAACGCCCCGACATCGCAGAGGACGGCAGAGATTACCGCGCGGACGACTTTTTCGGCGGCAATATCGAGGGCATAATCTCAAAACTCGATTATATTCAATCGCTCGGCGTAAGTCTGATTTACCTTTCGCCCGTGTTCGAGTCTTGCTCGAATCACCGCTACGATACGGGGGATTATCTGAAAATCGACCCGCTTTTCGGCACAGAAGAAGAATTTGAGAACCTCGTAAAAAAAGCCGACGAAAAGGGTATAAAAATTATGCTCGACGGCGTGTTCAATCACACCGGTTCGGATAGCAAATATTTCAACAAAGAGGGAACGTACCCCGATTTGGGCGCATACCAAAGCAAGCAATCGCCGTACTTCGATTGGTACTATTTCACAAAATATCCCGACGAATATGCGTGCTGGTGGGGTAGCACCGTCGTGCCGACCGTCAACAAAAGCGCGCAAGGATTTTGCGATTTGATTTTGGGCGAAAACGGCGTTATAGACAAGTGGTCGAAAGCGGGCGTAAAAGGCTGGCGACTCGACGTAGTGGACGAATTGCCCATTGATTTTACAAACAAACTTTGCTCGCGTATCAAAAGCGAGGGCGAGGATATGCTCGTCGTCGGCGAGGTTTGGGAGGATGCTTCGATAAAGATTGCGTACAGCGAGTGGCGACCCTATTTTATGGGTGAGCAACTCGATTCCGTTATGAATTATCCGTTCAAGGAAGCGATTTTGGCGTATGCGCTCACGGGCGACAAAAACGCGTTTATATCCGACGTTACGACCATATTAGAGCATTATCCCAAACAATCTCTCGATGTTCTTATGAACCTTGTGGACAGCCATGACACCGCTCGCGCGATAACCGTCCTTTCGGGCGTAAAACCGCCTAATTCAAAGATGGACAGAGCAAACTTTACGCTCTCCCCTGAGCAGTACGACCTTGCAAAATGCAGACTAAAACTCGCAAGCGCGTTGCAGTATACCTTGCCCGGTGTTCCATGCGTGTTTTACGGCGACGAGGTCGGCAAACAAGGCTATGAGGACCCGCTCAATCGCGGAACGTATCCGTGGGGCAAAGCGGATACCGATTTGCTTGCGCATTATCGAAAACTCGGCGAATTGCGCCGCAATTTTGCACCGTATTTGCAAGGCGAAACTCATTTCGTGCCCGATGTCGACAAACTAATTTTCGAGCGTGTTTGCGCCGACGGCGTATTGCGAGTCGAATCGCAAGGCTTGTGGCTTTCGATAAGCGTAAACGGAAAAAATTTGATGTCAATCAACAATTAAACAGAATATTTATGGGCGGGGCATTGCCCCACACCCAAACAGAATAAAAGGCACGCGATTGCGTGCCTTTTTAACATCGCTTACACCTCAAGTATAGTGATATTTCTATATTTCGCTACGCTGGATTCCCATGCTATCGCTTGGAATGACAATGGGGTGATTTGAATTTTCCATCTGCGCCGACGGCGCAATAACCAAGCAGATAATCTTGCGAAACTGCGGCTTGAGTTTTGCCCGTCTTATTTTGAGAGCAAAGATTCTCTGCGCGGTAGAAAGATTAAAATAGCGATATATAAAAAGAAAGCACGCGTTTGCGTGCTTTCTGTAAGCATATCGCTTTTTTAATCGGCGTCGAGCGCATCCAATCTGATTTGTTTCTTTTCCTCTTTGGTGAGTTTTCTGCCTTTTGTGAGTTGCTTGCTGTCGCCGTGTTTGACAAACATCATCAATATGATTGCAATGACGATGCAAATTGCACTGTAAAGGAACAAGTACTTGTTGCCGCCTGCATCCATAATCGCGCCGCCGATTGCGGGGGTGATTGCTTGTGCGGACATCGTTGCAACGTAGTAGTAACCGGTGTATTGGCCGACCGTTTCCGCCGTCGAAAGTTCGGTGACCATCGGGAACGTGTTGACGTTTGCGATGATAAGGCCGAAGCCTGCGATGAGGTAGAACAGCGCAAACAGCACTGCGGGTATAGCGGCAACGTCGTTGGGTTGAACGGCAAAGCAGATGAGCAAGAAGGAAATGACCGCAAGGGCAAATCCGATCATAATGGATTTTCTTCTGCCGATTTTTGCCGCCATATAACCGACAGGGATAAATGCGATTGCGCTTATGCCCATCGAAACGCCCGATATGATGGACGCAACGCCTGCGGAAAGGTTGAGTGCTTTTGTTGTGTAAATAGAAAGGTTGGACGAAACTGCGTTGTAGCCCATAAACCACATAAAGATTGAAGCGAGGATGAGCGCAAACGACTTGAGTCTGCCTTTTTCGAGGTCGTTTTTCGAGCCCCACCATTCTTTGGGGGATTGACGTTTTTTCTTCGTATTTTCGACAACTTGTTTTGCAAAATCTAGAGTTTCGGGTGCGACTTCTTCTTTTGTCGTGCCGTCGAGGAGTTCTTGAGCCGTTCCGTCCGGTTTGCTGTCGAGATTGTACTCTGCGTCGCCATCGGCGATGAGTTCTTCTGCAAATTTTTCCGCTTCCGGATTCTCGCCGTCCGCAAAGTCGTCAATTTCGTATTCTTTGCAGATTTCTTGGCATTTTGCAACCATCTTGCGCTCGTTGACGAGAGCGAGGAATCCTGCAAGAAGCAAGAGCATACCTGCTGCAACCGAGCCGAAGATGATGACGTAGTTTTCAAGCCGTTCGCCAAACAAAACCACCGTGTAAATCAAAAATGCTATTGCGCCGCCGATACCGCCGCAAAGGTTGATGATTGCGTTTGCTTGCGAGCGCAAGGGCTTGGGCGTAACATCGGGCATGAGCGCAACTGCTGGGGAACGGAATGTCGCCATTGCGATAAGCACCAAAAGAAGAATGACCATATATACAACAAGGCTCTTGATACCTGCGTCTGTCTTGGTGCATTTTTCGTGAACTTCGTTGCTTATGTAGTTGTTCATACCTGCCGCAACGTATTTCTTGTAAGCGGCGTTGCTGTCAACGAGGTCTTGATACGTCTTGCCCTCGACAGGCGAAGCGGTTGACAAATTTTTGACAACGTTGCCGTCATAGTAGTATGTTGTTGCCCCGAGCATATTGAGGACTGCTTTTTTGGACGTCATCTTGCCGTAGTAGCGAAAAGACACGAAGTCCTCTCTCGTGACCTTATTGTTGTTGAGGTAGGTGAGGTCGCAATAGTTTGCGCTGCCTTCCTTGCCTGCGACCGCGTTGTCGTACCATTCTTCGAGAATCGGTTGCATAAATGCGTCGTTGTCGAGTTGCGATTCGATTTGAGTGGTGAGTTCTTCCGCTTTTGCTTGTTGTTTGAGGGTGGCAACGGGAACGAACACCATAAGCACTACTGCGCAAATCGTACCGATGACGATAAATGGTGTGCGGCGGCCCCATTTTTTGACGAGTTTGCCGTGAGCGTTGTCGCTGAGTTTGCCAAAAAGCGGCAACATAAACAGTGACAAGAGGTTGTCAAGCCCCATAATGATACCGCGCGCCCAACTCGGCAAGCCGTATGCATGCTCCAAAAGAAGGGGAACGACAAAGTCGTATGCCGTCCAGAACAGCATAATGATTGCAAACGCAAAGCCGACCTTGAAGGTCTGCTGATAGTCGAGTTTGAGAGGCGGTCTGCCTTTCTCGTCGAGTACTGGTGCGGGTTTTTCCTTTTTACTCATAATAATCTCCTACAAAAGAATATCCATAAATTACGCATACGCACGCGCACGATAATACAGATAAGTATATTATAGTGTAAAAGTGTCGGATTGTAAATACTCAATATAGGGCAAATTTGTATTTTTTATCCCGACACAAAAGCAACAAAAGCGCGAACAACCGACACGCAAGCAACAAAAACCGAACGCCATGCGGCGAAAAATTTTTATTGTGTATAAATGAACGATGGTAAAGTGCGCTCAAACCCTTTGCCAAACTGCAAACTCGTGCTAAAATAAAAATATGATACTTTGCGGATACGAGAAATTTTCAATGGTCGATTTCGACGGCAAAATCGCTTGCACCGTGTTTACGGGCGGGTGTAATTTCCGCTGTCCGTTCTGCCACAACGCGCCGCTTGTCGTCGGCAACCTCAAATCGCAGCAAATCGACGAGGGCGAGGTTTTCGATTATCTTCAAAAGCGCAAAGGACTCGTGGACGCCGTTTGCGTGACGGGCGGCGAACCTACGCTTCAACCCGACCTGTGCGATTTTTTGGCAAAGGTGAGAAGCATGGGCTATGCAACCAAACTCGACACCAACGGACTGCGCCCAGACGTGCTTAAAGCAGTGCTCGACGACAAACTCGCCGATTACGTCGCAATGGACGTGAAAAACAGCCCCGAAAAATACGCGCATACAGTCGGCGTTCAAAACGTCGATATGGGAAAAATTCTCACCAGCATTCAACTTCTCAAAGACAGCGGCATAGATTTCGAGTTCCGCACAACTTTGATAAAAGAGTTTCACACCGCCGACGACGTTCAAAAAATCGCCTATCTCGTGTCGGGTGCGCCCCGTTATTTTATGCAAAAATACAACGACAACGACGGTTGCATCGCGCACGGTTACACCCCCGTGCCCAAAGCCGATGCGGAAAGTTACAAAGAGTATTTTGCAGGGAAGGTTGGTTTTGTCTCCCTTCGCGGCTACAAATAAAACTCAACCGCACTATTGAGCGAATAACTTTGTCAGGCACGGCTTGTCTCAAAATCGTGTACGCCTATGTACACTGGGTTTTGATTCAAGCCGTGCCTTTCG
>CAVFCJ010000032.1:0-14567 GCA_963620965.1 bacterium | reverse complement strand
ATATTACAAATTGTATTATAGTAGCATTTATGAGAAAGAAGAAAAGACAGCACGCCAAGAGAAGACAGAGCGTCAAAAGATGCGTGATCGTCATCAACAAGTTGTCGGGCAACGGCGACAAAGCGGACGAGCGCACTTTGAAATCCGCTCTCGGCGCAGGCTATGCCGTAGATTGCTACTATATCGTCGAAAAACAAAAACTCGAAGATTTTTCCGAATACGACAGAATCGTCGTATGCGGCGGCGACGGTACGCTAAACGGCATCCTAAACTCCAAAATCCGCGACGACGGAGAGATAATTTATATGCCGTACGGCACCCTCAACGAATTTTATAACGGCGGAATCAAAAACAATCATTTTCTCAAAGACATCTGCTTTGCAAACGATTTGTATTTTTCATACGTTATGGCGGCAGGCATTTTCACCCCCATCGGCTATTGCGTAAACGACAAGAAAAAACGCAAATATAAAGCTCTTGCGTACATTGCGCAAGTCGCGAAAGAATACAAAATTCACCGCATAAACGCCAAAATTTCGGCAAGCGATTACGAAGACGAGGGCGAATACTCGCTCATTATGGCAATCGATTCGCCGCGCTGCTTCGGTTTCAGATTCAACCGCCTCTTCAAAGCAGACGACGGCATTATGCACCTTTTGACAATAAAAGCCCCCAAATCAAACGGCATTTTCGGCAAAATCAAAATTTTCTTTCCCCTGTTCAGAGCGTTCTTTATCGGATTTGGCAAACCGTATCATTCAAAGAATATGGAATTTCGCCCTTTCGACGAATTGAACCTCTCGCTCGACAAGGATGTTGCCTTCGATGTTGACGGCGAAAAAAAGGTTCTCGGCGGCGACGTAAATCTCGGCATAACCTGTTTTTCAAACCCCATAACCATTTTGAGCAAATCCGACCTTAGCGGTCTTTCAAAAACCGCCACCGCCAAATAATCGGACCGTAACGAGCCATAAAACGCGACACTGCTCGGGTTGTTGACTTGCATTTGGTTTTAGTGTATAATAAACATTATTGTGGTGAAAAGTGATAAAAGATTTTTATTTTGACCACAATCGAAGCGAATGACAAAACAACTTAGATTTCCCAAAAAAAGAGTGCGTGCAAACGAATTGCAGTTCAAAAAATCAATGGTGATTTTGGGCTCTTTGGTCGGGAAAAACATCAAAAATCAATATAGACGTTCTGTTCTCGGCATTTTGTGGACGGTTTTGAATCCTCTTCTCAATATGCTCGTTATATCGTTTGTTTTCAGCAAAATTTTCGGCAGAAATTCAATCGATATGGACTATCCCGTATACGTCCTTTCGGGCAACATCGTCTTTTCCCTTATGCGTGCTTCCACAACTTCGTCGCTCACATGCATGGTCGGAAACTACGATTTACTCACGAAGACGAGAATTCCTTATGCGGTCTTCCCCATATCCAACGTGCTTTCGTCCACTGTAAACTTTTTCTTTTCACTCATCGCGCTTGTCATCGTTATGCTTGTCAGAATGAGCGCAGGTGTCACGTTCCATTGGACGATGATTTTGATTATCTTCGCGTGGTTGCCGTCAATCTTGTTTTTCTCGGCAGGCTTATCTTTTGTGCTTTCCGTTGTATACGTCAGATTTAGAGATATCAAACACCTTTACAGCGTGTTTTTGACGTTGTGGATGTATATGACTCCTGTGTTCTACTCTGTCGACGCGTTGAAACTCGACAACAGTTATCTCATTGTCATGAGGTTAAATCCCATGCTGCACTACCTGCAAAGTTTCAGAGATTTGGTCAACGGCGCCATTCCGAGCGGGAACGAGTTCTTGATTTGCTACGGCGTAGGGCTCGGATGCTTGGGACTCGGATATTTGATTTTCAGACTATCGAGAAAAAGACTTTTGCTGTACATTTGACGAATATGGAAGAAATAAAAGAGCAAAACACCAATCAAGAGGCTTTGGCGGCGCAAGATGCCGTTATGCCCGAGGTCAAGCCGGACGCTTTTGAAAATCTCGGCGATTTCGACACGGACACCGACATTTTGCTCGATGTGAGCCACGTCGGCATGAAGTTCAAAATGCCCACCGAGCGCATAGACAACATCAAAGAGTTCTGCATAAAACTCGTGAAAGGACAACTTCACTACACGAGTTTCGTCGCGCTCAAAAACATCACGTTTCAAGTCCGCAGAGGCGAAAGCATAGGTCTTATAGGCAGAAACGGCGCGGGCAAATCCACCCTTCTCAAAATCATTTCGGGCATAATCGAGCCGACCGCAGGCTACGTCAAGACAAGAGGCAACATCGTTCCCCTCTTGAAACTCGGCGCAGGTTTCGACTTTAACGCCACCGGGAAAGAAAACGTGTTTCTCAACGGCGCGATGCTCGGCTTTTCAAGACGTGAGATGAAGAAAAAATACGACAGCATCGTCGAATTTGCCGAACTTGAAAAGTTTATGAACGTGCCGCTCAAAAACTATTCGCAAGGTATGATTTCAAGGCTCGGCTTCGCAATCGCGGTTGACGTAAATCCAGACGTTTTGCTTATCGACGAAATTCTCGCCGTAGGCGACGCGGTTTTCCAAAAGAAATGCGCCGAAAAAATCGATGAATTGAGAAAGAACGGCACGACTTTTATCGTCGTATCGCACAGCGCGTCGCAAATCCTCAGACTTTGCCAAAACGCAATTTATCTTAAAGACGGCAACGCCGTTCAATACGGCACGGCAAAGGAAGTCGTCGAGGCATATCAAAAAGATTGCGCCATTGCAGAGCAAGCGCAAAAGAAACAATAAAGAAAACACGCAACAAACACATAAAAAACTGCCGCGCGGCAGTTTTTATTTTTCAAATTAATCCTTTCGAATTTATGCAATCTTGCGTTTTTCGGTTCGGATTTTTGCGCTATTGTTTTTATGACATTACACTATCGTGCTAAGCAAGTTTGCACTATTGTGTTAATGCCTATGCCATTGTGTTTATAGTTTCGTTCGCAAATCAGCAAATTTTTCGAATTTCTTTTTCCTGTATGCAAGCATAACGCCTTTCGGAGCAAGCCATTCGACAACGGGTTTAATCGCATAAAGAGCGGATTTTCCGTCGCTTTTTTTCGCGTTTTTCAAACTCTGTTTCAGGCTCGCTTTTTTAAGAACGCAAGTTACGGGAAGAAAACAACCTCTTTGCCCTTCTTTTTCAAGCAAGGTGATAAATGCGCCCGTCAGCCGTTCGGAAACGAACATTCTCTCGCCTTTATTTCCCCTTCTCTTTTCGTGCTCAAACAAAATCGGGAATATCAACTCGCAATATCTCTTAAACGTTTCCTTTTTGAAAACGAACATATTGAAAAAGTACGCTTTCTTTCCGCAAAAATACTCGTTTTTCGCCGCGGAAAATTCGGGATATTGCTCATCTATTATTCCGTTTATTATCCTCAAATCGTCGCCGTGCGCTTTTTTGAAATTTTCCTCAACAGATTCTCTGTACGCAGGAACGGGCGCGATAAAATCGTATTTTGAAAAAATTCCGTTCAACGTGTTTTCGTCGAGTTTGATTTCGCCGAAAAATTCGTCTGTGAATTTCGAACGCTCGTTGTAGATCTTCGCATTGCGTGAAAACGCAAAAAATCTGCGATAATGCACAAAGCCTATCAGGTCGGTGTCTTTGAACTCGTCAAGGCGCTTGTATACTCTGTAAACCGCAGTCATTTCGTTGTACACGGCGTTTTTGTCCGCAATGTTGTCGCCATTATCGTCACGCAAAAAACGAGACGAAAACTCGTCTTTTCTTTCGCCTACGCAAATAGGAACGTAAGGATATTGAAAAATCCTTTTGTCGTTTTGCTTCGGATTGTGGCATACGACAAAAATTTTGGCGTTCATTTTTCGTTTACTTCCGTGTAGTATTCAAGCAAGTTTTTCGATTCCTCTACGATGTCGTAACCTGCGGCGGCAACCGCTTTACGTCCGTCATAGGAAACGTTTTCGTCAAGAACTCGGCTTATCTCGTTCGCCCAGTAATTCGCGCTTAAAATAGGCAGATATTCGACATGTCCCGTAACGTCGGCTTCTTTGGTTATGCAGTCGGAAAGAAGGCAAGGAATTCCCATTGCCTGCGCCTCGATTGCAACGAGCGGAAGTCCTTCGAATCTTGACGGCAAAGCAAACACATCGAACAGAGCATAGTACTCTTGTACGTTGCGTCTTTCCGTCATAAACAGCACTTTATCTTCTATTTTGAACGTTTCAACCAGTTTTTTGACGTTTTCGAACTCCGTACCGCCGCCAACGAGCATCAACCTTACGTCGTCTCGCGACTTGCACAAAATGGCAAACGCCTTAACCAAAAACGGAATATTCTTTTGAAACTCGAATCTTCCGATATGCCCTACCACTTTGCAATTTTCAAGGCCGTAGCGCGCTTTCAATTCCTGCTTTTCTTCGTCGGTAACGTCGAATTTGTCAAGGTCGATGGCGTTGCGCATAAGGTACGCTTTTTTTTCGGCTTTCTTGCCGTAGAGCCAATCTATACTCAACCTACTGCACCCCGCGAGGTCGGTTGCAAACCACGTCGAGATATGTTTCAAACACGACTTGACGAAGTGTACGAATCCTTCTTCTTTGTTGGTTGTGGAATGAGCATGGCAAATGCGGTGCTTTACGCCCGCTTGTTTTGCGGCGAGCAAACTCACAAAAGACAGCGACGTCATATGCGCGTGCACTATGTCGTATTGTTCACGTTTGAAACTCTTACGCAAAAACCGCACGCACTTGAAGAATGCAAACACGGACGGAAAATAGAAAACTCTGCCGCCGCGCGCCTTTATTTCCTCATCGAAGGGCGACGGACCATATGTGTAAAAATCGAACTGGACTTTTGACGTGTCGATATTCCTAAAATAATTCATAACGCAGTTTATAACTCCGCCCACTTTAGCGTTGCCTATAACCTGCGCTATTTTGATTTTTTTTCCTTCAGTATCCGCCATTTTGTCCTCTCGCAGTCAATCGTCGAGTCCGAGTTTTTTAGACCAGAATTCGAACGACGTGAGATACTTTTGGTTTCTCACGAACGATTTTTTTGCTCTATTATATTCGACGAGCATTTTGAATGCTTTTCCGACGAGCATAAATCCCGCCTTTATCACCTTTGAAAACTTTTCTTCGGTGAAAAATCCCGTTTGGGAAAGCGGATTGTATTGAAGCGTTTTGCGCGACGTGAAGAAATCTCTCGGCGGGCAATCCGTGCTGTCAATGATTCTGACCTCGCGCGATTGCTTCGAACACAAAAACTTCGGAATCAGATAGCCGTTGAGCGTAATAGTCTGCAAAAACTCCGAACGCGGTTTGCTCTTATATATATTCGTTAAGTCGTAACCCATATCTTCGAGTTCGGCTTTCGTGTATATTTTCGGCATACCCTTTCTCAAATCCGAATTGAGTTTTTCGGCGTCGAGTGCGGCAAGATAGTCCGCGCCTTTGAGGAAATCGTCGTAACCTTTGACGGAATACGGAATTGCAAAATAATGTTGCTGAACGAGTTGAATCCCCACGCAGCGCACGAGTTTCCAAAAATATTTGCCCCCGCTGCGCTTTGTGGTGTAGCAGTTGCTTATAAGTTCGTTTCGTCTGATGTAGTATTCGAGCGAAGCGTTGTACTTTGCCTCGAAAGGCGAATGGTAAACGCCGACGCCGTTTAAGAACGTCCAGTCAAGTTCCTTGCAACGCACGCCGTATTCCACGTCGTCGGTTTTTATGAACAGCGGCAGTGGCAAACCGTGCCTGTCTATCACGCCGACGGGCATACAGCAGTACCACCATGCGCAATAGTCGGGATGTCCGGTCTTGTCGAAAAACAAGTTCTCCTTTTGGGAAACATCCAAATCGCCGTAAAATGCGCACACTCTGTCGCCGTTCCAGCGTCCGCCGAGTTCGTAGAGAATCTCTTGTTCGTCCTCGCGAAGCATACCGCCGCCGATAGCGACGTTTTCGGACGTTGCGTATTCCAAAAAGCGCATAGTGCGCGCGACGATTTCGGGATTGAAAGAAATGTCGTCGTCCATAAGCAGAAAATGCGTATGCACGCCGGCTTTGTGCGCCTCTATCATTCCTCTCGTAAAGCCGCCGCTTCCGCCGAGATTTTTATTTGGAACAAGCACCGCCCCCGCCACATCCTCGCGCGAAAGAGTCCGTCCGTTGTCGATGACGTAAACGGTTACGCTTTCATTATTACGTTTAGCAAATTCGCATAACGCTTTAACGTTGCTTTTGACGTAAGATTCTCTTTTGAAAGTGCAAATCACGACGGCAAGATTTGCTTGTCTTTGCTTTTCTTGCTCTGTAGCGTAGCCGCCGCCGAACACAGTCGCCGTATCGGAAAGCGCAACTATTTTGCACCACACGAAACTGCCGTCGTCGAACGCAAACGACACTTCAATCGTGCGTTTTTCGACGTTTAAGTCCTCTTTTTGACAAATGAGCGTATCTATTACGCCGTTTTCGCCGCGTTTTGACGAATACACTTCGATTCTCACCGCGCCTTCGACTTCGGCAAACGCAATCGCCTTTTCAAGCGAAGTCTTTTGCTTGAAAACCGACTCGGAAAAACTGTTAAAGTATGTGTCGAAACTGACGCTGCCATCCTTTTGCAACGTCACTTTATCTTCACCTACGGCCGCGTTTTCAAGCCGCGTATTAAGTTTTCCCTCGCCGATAATCCAGCGCGATAAAATGTTCATATCTTCTTTTATGAGATTAAATCTCCGCTTTCGCTACGTCCAAAGCCGAGCGAATGACTTTGTCCATATCGTAGTATTTGTACTGTCCGAGTCTGCCACCGAAAATCACGTCGGGACGCTCGGTTGCAAGTTGCTTATAACGCTCGTAAAGCGAGGTGTTTTCCTCGTCGTTGACGGGATAGTAAGGTTCCATACCCTCTTGCCATTCGGTCGGATACTCGTAACTTATCACGGTTTTTTGTTGCGTACCGAACTCGAAATGCTTGTGCTCGATAATGCGCGTATACGGCGTTTCTCTGTCCGTATAATTCATAACCGCAACACCTTGATAGTTTGGCGTGTCGAGAGTTTTCGTATCGAAACGCACCGTGCGATATTTGAGTTTGCCGAATTTGAATCCGAAAAATTCGTCTATCATACCCGTATATACCGTCTTGTTTGCAACGTTCGGATTATCCTTTATAAAGTCGAAATAATCCGTGTTTGTCATCACGTCCGCGCCGTCGAGCAACTTCTCGATTATGGGCGTATATCCGCCGATAGGTATGCCCTGATAGCGGTCGTTGAAATAGTTGTTGTCAAAGGTGAATCTGCACGGCAAACGTTTTATTATAAACGCGGGCAAGTCTTTGCAATCTCTGCCCCATTGCTTTTCGGTGTAGCCTTTGACGAGTTTGGTATATACGTCCGTTCCGACGAGTTTCAAAGCCTGTTCTTCGAGATTTTTAGGCTCGTCTATGCCGAGATTTGCCACTTGTTCGGCGATTTTGGCGCGCGCTTCGTCCGGTGTGACAACGCCCCACAACTTGCTGAACGTGTTCATATTGAACGGCAAATTGTACAATTCGCCTTTGTAGTTTGCAATCGGCGAGTTTACATAGTTGTTGAACTCGGCAAATTGATTGACGAAATCCCACACTTCCTTGTCGGACGTATGAAAAATGTGCGCGCCGTAGCGATGCACGTTTATACCTTCTACGTTTTCGGTATAGACGTTTCCGCCGATGTGGTCGCGTTTTTCAAGCACGAGAACGCTTTTGCCCTTTTTCAAAGCAAAATGCGTAAATACTGCGCCGAACAGTCCGCTTCCCACAACAAGATAATCGTATTTCTTCATATCTTCCCTCAAACTATATTGCCTTGCCGAATTCAACGAATTTCATTCGCATTGTTACTATCTGTTTGTTCCGTATCGCTTTGCGTAGTCGCCTTCTTTTTGCGCACCGCAAAGACGGTGACGGTCACGATAATCGCAACTGCCGCGACAAGCCCGATAATCAAGAAGGACAAATCGAGCGGACGCAATACCGCCGACTTGACGTTGGCGGTGAACTTGTATTGAAAATCCACCATAGCGTTGTCGCCGTAGCGAGCGGTGATATAATACGTTCCCGCCTTTTTAGGCGTGAACTCGAACACTGCGCCCGAAGCGACATACTCGTCGTTGACGTACCATTTGGTTTCAACGTCGGGGTTGAGATATTTCACGCCCGTGAGCGCAAAGCGAGTGGTTTCCCTCGTATAAATCGTTGCCGACGACGGCGCTTCGCTAACGTCCTTTTGCGCGCTGCTTGCGAGCGTAACTCTGACTTCGCCGACATAATAAATGCCGTATTCTATGTGGATTTGAATGCTTTGCGTTGCCGAGTATCCGGGGATTTTCGCCTTTACGATGAAATCGCCGCCTCTTGTGGGGGTATACTTCACGCTCGTGCCTTTGCCTATTGATACGGCGTCCGAAACGGGCGTATCGTCGTCTGCGGATACGATTTGTTGCACCGTCCATTCGAGCGCGTTTTCAACGTCGGGGTCAACCTTGCCCACGGGATTGATTTGCGCATAGAGCGTAAGTTCGTAGGCGTTGTCCGCGCGCATGTAAACAATGCCCTCATAGCCTTCTTCGCCGACCTTGCCGTTGTGCTTAATCTCAATGGATTTTGGCTGTTCGTAGTCGAGGTTAACGCTGTCCAAATCGGTTGCGACAACCGATTTGAAATCGAGGACTTTGTAATCTGCGTCGTTCTTTTTTAGCGTTTTGGTCATAATCGCTTCGACGAGTTTTGCAAGCGTGACGGAATCGACGTTTCTGCCCTCGATTTCGCATCTGAGTTTCAAAAGAGCCGCCGCAAAACTTACGAATGAAGCCGACATACTCGTGCCTTGTTCCGTGCCGTACACCGACTTCGAGGATTGATAGCCTTTCGAGGTGTAGATTCCGAAGCCCGGGGCGCAAAGCGTATAGGTCGAGCCGAAGTTGGACGTTGAATACAATTCGCTCTTATACTGATTCATAGCCGACAGTACGCCGGGATATGCCGCCGGATAGTACAAGTCGGAAGCGCTTTGATCGGATGTTTTATTATTGCCTGCCGCCGCCGAAACGACTGCGCTGCGACGCGCGTTTTCAACCGCGACCTCGAAAGCGTTTGCCTCGTCCTGCGTGAGTTTCTTGTCCTTTATGAGACTTTCAATGTCACCGCCCGTCAATCCGAGCGACAAATTGACGATGTCTGCACTTGCGTTGTCCACCGCCCAGTCGAGCGCGCGAGCAAGGCTTGTGAGTTTGAACGTGCTTTCCTTGTCGGTGTTTGCCTTGATAGGATAGATTTTTATCAAGTTTTGAAGCCCGAACTCGCGTATGAGCATTGCGATATTGCCTGCGACCGCGCTCCCGTGTTTGGACGAAGCGTCGCTTATGTCAACGTTTCCTTCGGAGTCCGCTTCTGTATACGAATTGTAGCCGAGAATTTCGCCCTTTGCGTTCTTTGTAAGCACGCTTACGCCGTTTTCGTCATCGGCAAACAGTTCGTGCTGTGCGTCGATACCCGTGTCGATAACCGCTATGACGATAGGACTCGAAACCTTGCTCAAATTCCAAGTTTTGACGACTTCCTTTGCAGATTCGACGTCAAGATAATCTTTGCCGTAATACCAAAATTCGCTCGAATCCTTACCGCCCCAAGCGATAGCCTCTGCGGTTTTTGAAGGAGCAAAAACGGCGAAAACGCTCGTCAAAACAAGCGCTACGAGCAACAAGGTTATTATCGTTTTCTTGCAAGAGAATTGTTTCATTTATTTGGGTTTTATCTCCGAATAACGCAGTTTATTGCGCTTTCTTGAGAAGTTGCAAAGAATAGTCCAAGCGGCGAAGCGTTTCGTCCTTTTTGAGAACCATAGCCATTTCGATTGCGCCGCCCGGGGTTACGGGTGCGCCGGTGAGCGCAACGCGCATGCAGAACATAACCTGTCCGCCCTTCATACCCGCTTGCTCGGCGCAAGTTTTGATTTGTTCCTTGATTGAGTCTGCGTTCCAGTCCTCGAAGTCTTTGAGCGCGTCGATTGCCACTTCAACCGCTTTGATGGCGACTTCCTTTGTGACTTTCATCTTTTGATGTTCGTACATAGCAAGATCGTAGTCGCAAAACTCGTTGAGGAATGCGAGTTTTTCGGGAATTTCGCTCAAAATGTCCACTCTGGTTTGCATAAGCAAAGCGAGTTCCTTTACGTCGTAATCTTTGCCCTCGATTGCTTTTTCAATCCACGGCGTAGCGACTTTTTTAAAATCCTCTGCGCTCATCGCTTTGAGGTACTCGCCGTTGAGCCAACGCATTTTCGCTTCGTCGAAGATGGAACTGCTGTGCGAAATGCCGTCCACGTCGAACGCTTCGATCATCTCGTCCATCGTCATTTTTTCTCTGTTGTCTTTCGGGCACCAACCCAAAAGCGCGATGTAGTTGACAACCGCTTCGGGCAAATATCCCTTTGCGATGAAGTCCTCGAAGTTTGCGTCGCCGAAACGCTTGGAGAGTTTTCTCGTTGCGTCTTTCATAATGGGCGGCAAGTGCATATACTTGGGTCTTTCCCAGCCGAAAGCGTCGTAAATGAGGTTATATTTGGGGGTGGAACTGAGATATTCCGTGCCTCTTATGACGTGGGTTATGCCCATAAGGTGGTCGTCCACGACGTTTGCGAAGTTGTAGGTGGGAAGTCCGTCGCTTTTGAGAAGAACGCCGTCCTCGATGTCCGCGCTGTCAACGCTGATTTCGCCGAAAACCATATCCGTGTAACTCGACACTACGCCGTCGGGAACTTTTTGACGGATAACGTACGGCTCGCCCGCTGCAAGACGGCGTTGAACTTCTTCCTTTGAGAGATTGCGGCAGTGCTTGTCGTAGGTGTGAACGCCGTTTGCGTCTTTGAGGCTTTCGAGCCTTTCCTTGTCACAGAAGCAATAGTATGCGCCGCCGAGTTCGACGAGTTTTTCTGCGTATTGCTTGTAAAGTCCCATCCTTTGCGTTTGGATATACGGACCGTAGCCGCCGTCTTTGTCGGGACCTTCGTCATAGGTTATGCCTGCGGTTGCGAGGGTGCGATACACCATATCGACCGCGCCTTCGACCTTGCGTTCTTGGTCGGTGTCCTCGATACGAAGAATAAATTTTCCGCCGTTTTTGCGCGCGAAAAGGAATGCGTACAAGCCCGTGCGCAAGTTGCCGATGTGCATAAATCCCGTCGGTGACGGAGCGAAACGTGTTCTGACTGTTTCAGACATAGTATAATGTACCTTCTTTTAGTTCTTTTTGTAATTTTTGAAATTGCTTCAATTCGCCGTGTTCTTCAAACGAATAGTATTGGCTACCGCCGAAAATGATGTGGTCTTGAAGAGTTACGCCGATGTTTGCAAGCGTGATATACAATTCCTTCGTCATAGCGTAATCCGCGCCGGACGGATCGGTATTTCCGCTCGGATGATTGTGCGCCAAAAGCAAATTGCTTGCGCCGCAATTCAAAGCGAAATCGACGATTTTTCTGACGCTGAAAAGCACGGCGTTGCCGCTTCCCTGTTCTATAATTTCACATTTGATAAGTCTGCTGTGCGCGTCGAGTGCGGCGACGCAAACGTGTTCCTGATTCAAGCCGAAAAGTTGACCGCACAAGAAATTGCGAGCCTTGCCTCTGCCCGACAAGTCTTCGCGAACGAGGTCTCTGTTGACATCGTTGACGTAAAGCTTCATTATTTCGGGCAGTTTGGACAAAAACAACGCGGCGTTGTCCGTCATTCCGCTGACGGATTTCAAATCGCGCTCGCTTGCGTTCAATACGCCCGCAAACGAAGAATATTTGTCGATAAGAGCGTGCGCAATCTCGTTGGTATCCTTTCTCGGAATGAACGGGAAAAGCAAATACTCCAAAACTTCGTGTTGCTGAAAAGACGGCAAGCCGCCTTTGCGTATTTTGTCACGCACTCTTTCTCTATGTCCGTCGTGTACGTTTTTCATAATTACAATTCCGGATACGCCTTGAAAACGCTTTCGTCGAGTTTGACGAGTCTGACAAGCACGGTGAGCGCTTCTTCCTCGTCCTTGAATCCGTACGTTTTGCCTATCACTTTCCACGCGCCGTATGCGTGCAAGAAGTCGTACCAAAAATAGCACTCATCTTGCAGTTGGAAGATTTCGAGAAAATTGAACGTTTCGTACTTGCTCCATTTCCTCAGCACCTCTATGAGCGACGTAACCTCTTGATTGTCGTCGTAGCGTGCGTGGATAAATTGAAGCATATACTTTTTCACTTCTTTGGAAAAGGTCATAACGCCCTGTTTGGCGTTTTCTATATCCTTCAAAATGAGCGCGATTTCCTCGTCGTCGCTATGCTTTTTGAGGATTTTTTGGCACGGAAAAGCAAATGCGTTTGTCATAATGATTTATTATAGACGATAAAACTACATAAATCAAGGTTTTTTCGCGCAAGCGCGCTTATACGCGCGCAAAATCCGCGCGCGAAGCGGTAAAATCCGACTTTGCACCGCTCGTATTTTAAGGAAAGTCAAGCGTTTGGTACAAGCCGTATGCCCATAAGGGCAAAGCGCCGCCCAACCTTTGCCTTATGCGATAAAACAAATCTGCGATGTTTTATACCGTAGCGAGAAAAAAATCCAACGCTTAATTTACGCCGTATGCGTAACGAGCAATCGCGTTGCAAAGCACGGCGGCGATTGCAACCTGATATTCGGTTTTTTGAAGATTCACTTCGTCGGCGTAGTTGCTCAAAAATCCGCATTCCACAATTGCGGACGGATAGGGACTACATTCCAAAAGATATTTTTGAGCGCATAGCGCGCTATATTCTCTGCCGCCCTTTTTGGCGTTTATCTCTTTGTTGAGAGCGGTTTGCAATGCGGTTGCCAACTCTTTGCCGCTTTCGCTCTGCTTCGAATAGAACACTTGCGCGCCCCGCCTCGACGGCAACGAATAGAAATTCATGTGTATGCTCACCACAAGACAAGGTTTGACGTCGTTCACGATTTGTCCTCGCTTAAACATATCCGCGCGTTTTCTGTTGTCCGTCACGCCCTCGAAGGTGTGCATAACGTCGTTTCGGCGAGTGTATACGACGTTGAATCCGCAAGCGGACAGCATTTGCCCGAGATAATTTGCAATGATTAGATTCAAGGTTTTTTCTTCCACGCCCGAATTTTTGCCCTTTACGCCGCCGTCCGCGCCGCCGTGCCCCGCGTCAACGACAACGGTCAAAGTTTTTTGTTTTTCGCCCCTAATCGCGCGCACAGCAAACGGCGCGCCGAGGCAATAAACGACAAGCAACGCGGCGATACTGCATATCGTAAAGATTCTTTCTATGACGTTGTTTCGACAAAATCCGACTCGCATATAGTTACAAAAGAAATCATATTCATACAAGCATAAAAATACCACCTTTTCCACAAAGTTATCCACATTTTGCCCCGAAATTGTGGACAACTCGGTGGATAACCCCTGTTTTTCTCGTACAAAATGTATATTTCGGCGGTTGATAATTTTGTCGAAAAAAGCGGTATTCTAACCGCAAATTCGACTTTTTGCGACACTTTTTTCGTATTCTATCGCCCTCTTTTTTACGCCGCTCGCGCATAAAAAACACGTCTTTCGCATACCGTCAAAAGAGGTGAACACTATGATTGAATTGTCTTCTCTTTTATTCAAGCCGATTATCGAACGCGAGCGTTCAAAAGTCGTCGGGCGCATAAAAAATGCATATTTTTCGCAAGGTTGCAACTGTATTGCATATTTTGTCGTTTCCTCTTGCAAAAACGGCTGCGACGCACTGTTGCCAATCGACGACGTTTTGTGCTTTTGCGACGCGCTTATCATTCAAAACGACGCGAACGTAAGGTGTGTAAGCGACGTTGACTTCACTGCATTTTCAAGCGGCGTTATCGGTATGGACGTATACACGCAAAGCGGTATTCTAAAAGGCAAAATCACAAAAGTGGACTTTGCAAAAAGCGGAAAAGTGTCTAAACTCTACACCGAAACCGAGCAATTTTCACCGCAAAACGTGGCGTGCGTGGGCGACGTTATTTTGCTTAAAGCCGCAAAACAAAGCAAAGCAAAAAAACAAACGATACCCCGCCCCGAAAACGAAACGACGGTGTTTGCCTTAAAAACCGCTTCAACGCAAAAAGAACCTATTAGAATCATCGAAAACGAAAGCGCAAACGCCTTGGCCGTAGTTGCTATACCTGCCGCCGACACGTCAAACGCGGTCGAGGCGCAGACAAAAACCGAAGCGCAATTTACGCCTGTTCAAGTGACCAACGCGCCTATGGCAAAAAGACCTACGGACGATTCGCCGCTGTTTTCGAGCAATGCGCTCAAACTTTTGGACGCACCCGAAACCGATGACGATTCGCATACGCCTGCGAGAATAATATCCGATTATACGTTCTTGCTCGGCAGAGTGCTTTCGGGCGATTTGACGTCCTACACAGGCGCAACCATTGCCAAAGCAGGCACGGTTATCGACGATTCTCTCGTCGAAAAATCCCGCCTTTGCGG
>CAVFCJ010000031.1:0-14610 GCA_963620965.1 bacterium | reverse complement strand
GCATTATCCATAAAAGTACCTCCTTCGCCCATAGCGCACATAGACTTGTATTTAGCAAACTGCATTGACAGGGTTAGGCACTCCCACGTCGCAGTAAAACTATCTTGCGCACCCTATATACAATTTCCTTATAAACCGGGGCAGTTATTCGGAAACTATATCGATTTGGTAGATATCGTCATAAAATATCTTCTTTTGACCTATCGTTAAATAATGATAGACCACGTTGTTTTTCGCAACAGTTCCTTCTATATCAATGTAATGTCCGTTGAGATAGAAATTGATCCTCACAACCGTTCCTTTGTCCACTCTCACAAGAGTTTTGGACAATTCTTCTTTCTTTTCGTCGGAAAATTCGTGTTTAGGAACGCGCGTGCGCTTTTCGATTCTGCTTTGCAATTCTTCGGACAAGCCTTTTAGTGCATCGAATGGAAGGAACTGAGCCGCACGATTTACATCGTCATTGTCTTTAACCGCCATTGTGTCCTCCAATCAGTTTATTGCGTTCTTTTTGCGTTGCGCCTTCTTGCAAATCGAAACCTCGTAACATTGCATTCTTGCCAAACTTTTCTTTGATTTCCAACACCGCTTTTTCTACATTGCGCTCTTTTTGCAATGCGTCCAAATCCGTAAACAAATCATAGCCCTCGGCGGATTCGTCCACGAGTCCGCTAAAACATATAGCGAGTCTGCGGATAGGAACGTCTTGATGCGTGGTATCTTCAAAAATTCTATCAACGTATTCCTTAACCATTGAATAGAGGTTGGTGCTGTTTGCCATTTTCAGCGTTCCGCCCGTAGCCGGAGCAGCATCTTTTGAATACCCGACGGAAATACCGACGTGGCTTGCAATCAAATGTTCTTTTAAGAGTCGCTGACAACCACTCAAAGCCATTTCTTGTATGACGATATGTGCTTTATCGTATGCGTAGTCGCTGAACAAGATTTGAGAATTTGAGATAGACTTTGACTTACCCTTGTAGTTCTTGATGTCCGCAATCGTGCAACTTTCTTTGCCGTTTGCGTGGTCGATTAGCAATTTAGCGTTCTTACCGAAATTCCTATAAAGGAGATCTTCCGGGGCTGTTGCTACGCCTTTCATATCGTGAATTCCATATCGGGCGAGCCTTGTGGCAATACCGTTTGCGATATTCCAAAAGTCGGTTATCGGTCTATGCTCCCACAAAGTTTCTTTGAATGTTTCTTCGTCAAGCATTCCAATATGGTCTTTGCAATGTTTTGCCGTGATGTCGAGTGCTATCTTTGCAAGATACAGGTTTGTGCCTATACCGCAAGTCGCAGGAATATGCGTGCGCTCGGCAATCTCGTTTATGATTTTCTTTGCAAGTTGCTTTGGTTCGAGTTTGTAAATAGACAAGTAGTCCGTAACGTCTATAAAAGCCTCGTCAATTGAGTATTGATGTATATCGTCCGGTGAGAAATAATCGAGATATATATCAAAAATGTCTGCACAGTATTTGATATACAAACTCATGTGGGGGAGTGCAATAATGTAATTAATGTTTTTAGGGATTTCAAACAGTCTGCAACGATTTCTAACTCCGAGCGCTTTCATCTTGGGTGTAATTGCCAAAGTTATAGCACCTTTTCCGCGAGATTCGTCTGCTACGACAAGGTTTGTTTCAAACGGACTTACCCCACGTTCCGCACATTCAACCGATGCGAAGAATGATTTCATATCTATGCAAAGATAAGTCCGTTGCTTTTCCATATTGCTCCTTTATAACAAGTCCTTTATTACTTTTACGGCTATGCCTTGAATTTGAATGTTCTTGTAGAACATATCTTGAAGTGCATCGTTTTCGGGATGCAGCCTTATTAGTTTGTGTTTTTTATCCAAAAAATATCGCTTTAACGTAGCCTCACCGTCATCCGTGAGCGCAACTACGATTTGTCCTTCGTTTGCGGTATCTTGCTTGCGTATAACAACCAAATCTCCGTCGTTTACGCCTGCATTTATCATACTTTCGCCTTTTGCTTTCAGTATGAAGTACTCTCCGGGGCCGAAAAACTCGGTAGAGATTGACACATACGATTCTATGTTTTCTTCCGCAAGTATCGGGGAACCGCAAGCAATGTCGCCGACAATGGGGCAAGCCGTTACATCTGACATTGTTTTAGCAAACTTCGACGTAGTGAGATTACAACGTTTGCCTTTTCTCTCGATTATGCCTTCGGACACCAAATAGTTGATATATCTGCTGACCGTGGACGGATTTATGTTTAGTTCATCGGCAATTTCGTATATAGACGGCGTGCCGTTGTTCTCACGCAAACTCTCGTTGAGTATGTTCAAAATCTTATCTATCGTTTCTTTGTTTTTTACTTGCATTTCATACCCTCTTTTACAATCTGCAACAATTATTGCGTTTTGTAATTTTTATTATAAGCATTCCAAAACAAAAGTCAACGGGTTTTCATAAGAAATTTTTGACATTTATCGGTATGCGACATTTATGGTACACATTAGGAGATTTTTTTATTTTCAGGTTGATCTCTCGGTTTTCTTTTGCGACGATTCTTGAAATGCTCATACATCTCTATCTCTAATAAGGATATATACAATTCTTTATCCTTACTCGGAATAAGAGATAAATCCGGCGTTATATCGTCCACGAGGACTTTCTTGCCACTCGTATTGTTTTTTAACTCAATCTCTCGCATATTGCACCTCCTTTTTTATTTCTGCCATAACAATAAGCCCTACCATTTTCAAAAAGAAGAACATCATAAAACAACAATGGACGTCTTTGAAACAACAAAATGCGTATGACAAAACAGTAACGAAATAGTAACCAATCTGTGACAAAGCAACGATGGAACAGTAATGTGATATGTCTTTTCTTTCTCTTTTAGAGGTGGTTGTGGAGTTTATCAGAAAAGCATCTTTCTTCAAGGGAGAAATTATTGCGGACAACAATCAAAGCAAATATACCAACGCAATACTTTCCCTATTTCCTTGACGATGCGCTGCTTTCCCGATTTTTTCGAGGTGTCGAAAGAAAAAGACAATTCGACAAAGGAGTGTTCCAACTATGTTTCAACATCGTTTCAACAATGTTTATTTAGGCTTTCAACACCGTTTTACTAAATTTCAAATTAAGCACAAAACGGCTCAGTCAACGTCCTACTCAACAGGAATTGAACACTCTATACTCGAATTACAACACGTCAAAAAGGAGATGATGATATGAAAAAATGCGTCATTTACGCCAGATATTCAAGCGAACGACAAACTGAACAATCAATCGAAGGTCAACTTCGAGTTTGCTATGAATTTGCAAAAAACAATGAGCTTATTGTCATACACGAATACATAGACCGTGCAATGACAGGAACAAACGATTTAAGAAAAGAGTTTCAACAAATGCTTTCCGATAGCGAAAGAACAAAAGAGTGGGATATATGCCTTGTGTATGCCCTAGACCGTTTCGGCAGAAACTCTATTGAGCAAGCAATCAACAAGTACAAATTGCAAAAGACAGGTAAAATTGTCATTTCTGCAACGCAGCGGACGTCGCGAAACATAGACGGCTCTCAAAACCTTGACGGCATTATACTTGAAAATATGTATGTCGGTATGGCTGAATACTACTCTGCCGAACTTTCACAAAAGGTAAAACGCGGATTGAACGAAAGTCGAATCAAAGGACAATTTACAGGCGGTGTACCTATTTTCGGATATGAGGCATACGGAACGAAAGCCGAAGGTCGAAGAGTACGAATCAAAGAAGACGAGGCTGTAATCGTAAGACGAATGTTTGAAGAATACGCAAGTGGTAGGCTTATAAAGGACATACTTGACGACCTAAACAACGAAGGCGTACTTTGCCACGGCAAACCATTTACAAGAACCGTTTTCTATAATCTACTAAAAAACGAAAAATACATAGGCATCGTTCGATTCGGCGACCAAGTATATGATAACATTTACCCGCCTATTATAAGCGAGCAGGTATTTGATATATGTAGAGCTAAAGCACAATCAAATAAAATCGGCAAACACACAGATGCACATTATCTTTTAAGAAACAAAGTGCATTGCGGTTATTGTGGAAGAACTGTAAGTTCGGATAGTGGAACTTCAAGAACCGGCAAAGTTGTAAGATATTACAAATGTACAGGGCGAAAAGTCGATAAAAAATGCGACAACACTCCAATTCGGAAAGAACTACTAGAACAGTTGGTTGTCGAGGCAACTTACGAAACTCTTGCGAATCCAAGATTAATAGATAAACTTGCAACGCTAATACTAAACGCTCATCAACAAAAAATGGCGGATACGTCAGTAATCAATATTATAGAAAGCCAATTGCAAGACACGGAAAAAGCATTATCAAATCTCATTGCTTGTATGGAAAAAGGGATTGTAAGCAAATCTACTGCAAAAAGACTTGATGAACTCGAGGAACAAAAAACGGAATTAGAAACAAAACTTGCTCTGGAAAAAGCAAAAGACTCTATTCCAATTACTAAAAAAGACATCATTGACTATTTACAACAAGCGATTCAAAAAACACCACGATTAATGATTGAAATGTTAATAAAAGATGTCATCCTGTACAAAGACCGAATAGAAATCCACTTCAATTACACCGACTTAATAAGACCTGATGCGGAACAGCGTCAGGCCTTTTTATTTTACGAATTTTCAAAAAATGTTGTTATGAAACGCAGGTCAAATCTCCCAATTGAAAAGAAAAATATTAGATTTGAGATGTATGCCTAATATTATAAATATTAGAAAAAGGAAAACCCAGTCAAACCTTTCTGGTTCAACTGGGTCCATCCTGGTGCGGACAACAGGACTTGAACCTGCATGAACTAGTGCTCACAAGAACCTGAATCTTGCGCGTCTGCCAATTCCGCCATGTCCGCGACGGGCTGTTTATGTTTACACGGCACAGCCACCGAGGGCGAGTGAAAGAAAAATCTTACGCAATTATGCTGGATTTCCGAATGCAAACACTTTTTCGCCAATGCATTACTTTGCTATTTTAGCGTATCTCAAGCGCAATGTCAATCTATTCGTCAAACCTTACGCGAGAAACTCGTTGGTTGTCGGGAACTTGATGGCATTGTGCAGTTTGGCCATAAAAAGTAGCGGAAGCGCAACTGCGCTTCCGCTACTTTTTGAGAGAGAATATAGATTGTCATATTGCTACAACACATCTTTTTGTTTGTGCATTGAGGGGTTATCATTATTCAATGCAAAGTTGAAACTTATTGCTTGTCGGCGTGCGTATCGTCTTGCACGCTGTTTGCTTCTTTCTCACGCTGAGCTTCGAGTTCGGCTTTGCGTTGTTTCACAAGTTCCGTCCAATCGACGTCTTTGGCTTGCGAGCAACAATGTCCGTTGCACTGCCCCGCGTGCGAGCATCCCGCGCAATCGCTTCCGAGCGAGGGCTTACCTTTTGCCTTTCTCACGATTGACGCGATGATGACGCCTGCCACAATCGCAACCGCAACAACTATCGTCACGATTCCGATCGGGTGCATTGCCGACATAACGTTTTGAAATACTGTGTTTGTCATATATCGCTCTTGTTACGCAAAGTCTGTATTGCGCATTGTGCGCGACTTATGCGTTCTTTTTGATTTTGAGTTTCGAGCCGAGGTCGTTGAAGAACTTCTTTACGTTAATCTTGCCCTTGTTGTCAAGCACGATAAGCGTGATGACTGCCGCCCAGATTGCCGCAAAGATGAACACTGTCCACCACCACGTACCGATGAGGTAAATCATAGTGGATACGATGTAACTCGTGCCGATCCAGAAAATCAACGTCGTGTTGAACGACTTCTTTGTGGGAAGTTCTGCCTTTGCGGTAGCAACTGCTGCGAAGCACGGAATCGTGAGCATATTGAATGCGATGAATGCAATGAGTCCGGGCACGTTGATACCGGTTGCTTGGATCATAGTTGCCGCTGCGCCGATACCGCCGTCCGCTTCGACGTCGATCATACCGCCGACGATGCAAGCAGCAAGAGTACCGAACGTTGCAATAACGTTTTCTTTTGCGATAAGACCGGTGATTGCCGCGACTGCGAACACCCAACCGAATGCTTTAAGTTGCGAACCGAATCCGAGCGGTGTGAACAGAGGTTGAATGAGCCCGCCGATACCTGCAAGGATTGATTGATCCATTTGCTCGTCCGCGAGGAATTGCCAAGTCCAACTGAAGTGGCTGACAAACCAGATGAGGATTGTAGAAGCGAGGATGATTGTGAACGCTTTCTTCACAAAGTGCTTCGTCTTATCCCAAAGGTGAGCAGCAAGGTTCTTGGGTTGAGGTACGTGGTATGCAGGAAGTTCCATAATGAACGGCGGCACTTCGCCCTTCATCGTGGTTGCGCGCATCAAGATGACCGCCGCGATTGCCACGACAACGCCGAGAACGTACATCATATAAGTGATAACGTCGGGATGAGAGAATCCGAATTGAGTTGCGATACCGCCTGCGATAGCCGTAAGGATAGGCAATTTTGCGCCGCAACTGAAGAACGGAATGACTCTGATGGTTGCAATTCTTTCGTTCTCGTCTGCAAGAGTACGAGTGTTGATGAATGCGGGAACTGCGCAGCCGAAGCCCATAATCATAGGCATAAACGCTCTGCCCGACAAACCGAATCTCCTGAAGATTCTGTCGAGGATGAACGCTACACGCGCCATATAACCGCTGTCTTCCAAGATCGAGAAGAACAAGAACAGCAAGAGGATTTGCGGCAAGAAGCCGAGCACTGCGAACAAGCCACCGAGAACACCGTCCACGATAAGTCCCGTGCACCATTCGGGCGAACCTGCAAGTTCAAGACCGTAACCTACGCATGTGCTGATGCATTCGGTGAACGTGTTGAGGATGTTTGCGAGGATAACGCCGGGGCCGTAAACGCTTTCTTCATATCCGAAGAAGGTTGCCGCGCTGATGCCCGAGCACCACTCGTCGATGCTGCTTACGAAAGCCGATTCGAGTTCGCCGTCGTCGTTTGCTTCGACCGTCACTTCCCATTTGCCTTTTTCGTCCGCATAGAATTTTTGATCGAGATCCGCTTCCGTTAATTCGTCGACGTAACGAAGTTCGTGATCTGCCGTATAGACGCACGCTTTTGCTTCGACCGATTCGAGTGTACCGTCGTCCGTGAAGGAAAGTTCTGCTTTGTAACCGTCTTCGGTGTAGTATGTCGTATCTTCGTCGTACGGTGTTTCTTCAAAGTTGACCACTTGCGTATGATCCGGGTCGAGATATGCAACGGGGTCGCTGTCGAACACACCGCCTGCGCCGAGGAACAAGAAGTCCTCTGCAAACGTGAGGTGGAACACGAGGAACAAAATCACGAGGAAGATAGGAATACCCCAAACCTTGTGAGTCAACACCTTATCGACCTTGTCGGAAGTGCTGAGTTTCTCTTTTTCGGTCTTATCTTTCTTTGTGAGAACGGTCGAATAGTTCTTGGATATGTATTTATATCTGCTGTCCGCTACGATTGCTTCGAAGTCCGTTCCGAAAACGTCGTCTTTGAACGTTTTTTTGAATTCTTCGACCATTTGAGCCGCTTGCGGATGTTGACCGACTTCGATTTCGTCGAGTTCAACAAGTTTCACAGCGTGGAAAAGCGAATTTTCGACGCCGCTGCCTTCGAGAGCGATTCTGCAGTCGTTGATGAGGTGAGTAAGTTGAGTGCCTTCGAGAACGGTTCTGCCCTTTCTGGGTTGCCCACAAACTTCGTACGCTCTTTGCATAAGTTCGTCAAGACCTTTTTCACGCAAAGCGGAAATTTCAACGACGGGAAGTCCGATTTTTTCTTCGAGGCTCTTTGCGTCGATCTTGTCACCGTTTTTCTCAACCGCGTCCATCATGTTGAGCGCAATGATCATCGGGACGTCGATTTCCATAATTTGAGTCGTAAGATAAAGGTTACGTTCAAGGTTGGTGGCATCTACGATATTGATGACGCAATCGGGTTTTTCTTCGAGAATGTAGTTTCTCGAAATCACTTCTTCCGGTGTGTACGGAGAAAGCGAGTAGATACCGGGAAGATCGACGATAGCGATGGGTTCTGCGCACTTTTTGTACGTACCCTCTTTCTTATCCACCGTGACGCCCGGCCAGTTGCCGACGTGTGCGGTCGAACCTGTCAAACTGTTAAACAACGTCGTTTTACCACAGTTCGGGTTGCCTGCGAGAGCAAATCTTTTCATTATTCTTGTACCTCCATCGTCACGACAGACGCTTCGGTTTTACGAAGCGTAAGTTCGTATCCTCTGATAGTCACCTCAATTGGATCGCCGAGAGGTGCTTTTTTGCGAAGATACACTTCTGCGCCTGGCGTAACGCCCATATCAAACAAACGACGTCTGATTCTTCCGTCGCCGCCGACTGCTTTGATTACGCCTTGCTCGCCGATAATGAAATCGCTAAGCAGTTTTTCCATTTTGTCCTCCTAAAAATTATGCTACTAAAATTTTTGTTGCCATGTCTTTGTCCAAAGCAAGACGTCCGTCTTTGATAAGACAAATGACGCTTCCGCCGCTTTGGGATATGATACTGATTGTTGAATCGATGGTGATGCCCAAACTTTCAAGGTGTTTTTTGGTTTTGTCGTCGGTCATAATTTTGACGATTCTCAAATCCTTTGCTATGGGTGCAAATACAAGCGGCATATCTCTCTCTCCTTTTGCCGATTTTTCATATGTTTTTTCTGTGAATATGAAGTTTTATTCATATTTACGATAGAATATTACAACTTCCAAAAATATATGTCAACAGATTTAATAAAATAATATGAAAATTTTTTCATATTTTTCTTCTTGATTTATTTTCAAAGAAGTTATATAATATAAATATCAATATAAAGTCGGTCATATTAAGGCGTAATTCGCCAAATAATCGACTTTTAAAAAAAGCAGGCAAAGGCGCAACATTGGCGCAAGTACTCTGCAAAAAACATTTTGATAGAATGTTTCGAGCGGGATATTCGAGCGTCAGACGAGAAAGCGTTCCTTGAACGGCAACCCTAATTTACCAATCGTAAATGAGTTGACGGGCAAGGTGCGATGACAAAGTATCACGCCAAATAGCACGCTCGAAAGGAAGCCAATGGGACAAGAAGTTAGAGAGCCAAAACAAGAAAGATCCATCGAAAAGAAAAACCGAATCGTCCAAGCGGGATTCGAACTCTTTTCGCAAGTGGGCTACTACAACACCAACACTGCCGAAATCGCAAAACGCGCAGGCGTTTCGACGGGCATAGTTTACGGATA
Source organism: bacterium (assembly GCA_963620965.1). Taxonomy (GTDB): domain Bacteria; phylum Bacillota; class Clostridia; order Christensenellales; family CAG-917; genus CAG-475. The sequence goes on along the minus strand of CAVFCJ010000031.1, from coordinate 5,330 downwards.
TTTCAAGGATAAAAGAGATATCCTTTTGGACGTTTTGGAAATTTATGTCAAAGAGGCGTTTGCGCCCGTGCTTGATATGATAAACGACCTCACCGCCCCCGTGAATTTTGAAGATATGACTTGCCACGTTCTCGACGGTGCAATTGGCATTCACAAAAAGTATGCCAACATTCACGAGGCGCTCCACTCTTTGTCGCACAGCGACGAGGCGGTCAACAACAAGTTTATATCCCTCGAGGACGAAATAACTCTCTCAATCGCCGACAAATTTACCGATCTTGGCGTGAACAAAGAGAACTTGACCGAGCGTATCCACTTTGCTATGGACATCGTGCAATCCTTCTCTCACGAGTACGTTTACGATCACCACACATACATAGACTACGACACAATGCGCGAAATCGTGCAGAACACGCTCGTCGCGCTTTTTGAGGACTAATGACACCGTTTTCGCAGAGGTCGCTCGACTTTTTGTATTTCAATCACAAATATAATTCCAAACTTTGGTATCAGCAGCACAAAGAGGATTTCAAGCAGTACCTCTCCGTTCCTTTCCGCGATCTTGCGACCGCAATGTCGCCGCGTATGCTCGAAATCGACGAGCAAATGATAACCGAGCCCAAAAGTATCGTGTCGAGGCTTTACAAGGATTTGCGATTCGCGAAGGACAAAACAAGCCTCTATCGCGACCATATGTGGCTCACGTTTATGCGCGGCACGAACGCTATGTGCGGACTGCCCGGCTACTTCTTTGAAATATCTCCCTACAACTTCCGCTACGGTTGCGGCTACTATATGGCGGATGCAAAAAGCATGGCGAGCCTGCGCAATTTGATATTGTCGAATTCTCCTGTTTTCCAAAAAGCAAAAGGGTGCTTTGAAAATCAATCGATATTTTCCCTCGTGGGCGAAACTTACAAAAAACCGCGCTATGCGGAACCCGAAGATTTGAGCAGATGGCTCGAAAAGAAAGACATTTGCTTCATCGCCAACTCGACGGACATCGACCTTCTTTTATCACCCGACCTAGCAGACGTACTGTGCGATAGATTCGAGATGATAAAACCGCTTTATGACTTGATGATGACGGCGGAATCTTTGGCGGAACGATAAATAAATCGGTGCGATAACGAAACAAACCGCAAAACGAACGCTTTACACATTGAAAAACGCACGATAAACGTGCGTTTTTGCTTTTTAGTTTGAATTTTATCCACCGCATATCACCTTTCAGTCGATGTGGTATCTCGGTTTTCCCACGCTCTTTTTGCCGTACTCGATTGCCTCTGTCGGACAATGGCAAATGCAAGCCATACAATGGGTGCAATTCTTGCACCATACGGGTTTGCCATTTTCGATTTTAACGTTGTTGAGCGGACAAAGTCTTGCGCATTTCCCGCAACCTATACACTTGTCCGAAACAGAGAATTTGTCCGCTTTGACAATATACTTGAAAAACAAATCATTGACAAACGACGACATCGTTCTGTCGTACAAATTACACCTCGGCTTTGCAAAACTCTCGCCTTTCGAGATTATGTCAATTGCCTCTTGAACGTGCGGTTCGGCTTTATTGAGAATCTCTTTTGCTCTTTCCTCGTTCGGCACACCGAAAAGCGCGATGTAGTTTTCGGGCATCACTATGCCTTTTACGCCCATATATTCGAAGCCTTTGTCGGCGCAGAGTTTGAGGATGTACTTTTGTGCGTTTCCTATCTCGCCGCCACAGCCCATAACGAACCACGCCTTTTTCTCACCCGAAAACGGCGTCGCCTCCACAAAATCGCTCACGATTCTCGGCACGCGCCAGCCGTATGTCGGTGTAACGAAAATCAATCTGTCCTTTACATCGATTTGCGAGTGGTCGCCGCGTTTGATTTTATCGTTCAAATCCACAATCTCGTCGCCGAGTGCAGACTGCATTTTCTTTGCGATATACTTGCTGTTGCCCGTTCCGGAAAAATATAAAATCATAATTATTCCTCCTATTTTTTGCTCAATTATCTCATATCTCACTGCAATTTGCAACTGCGGTTTTAATATTCTTTGTCCCACACTTCTCAAACTGCCTTAGAGGGCTTACATAATTTTCGCCGTTTGTTTTTAATAAAATTTTAACAATACAAAATCCAGATATTGTCGTTTTTTGTGTCGGCTTTTGTCGAAAAGGCATATTGAAATATCGTATACATGTATAGTATAATATTTTTATCTTATCAAAGGGGGAAGTTTATGGGAAAACTTCAGAAACTTATCGACAACAAGGCGCAAAGCGCAAAGTTTATGTGCGACGAAATCGCGCATATTTGCAACGATATGCCAAAGCGCGACCCGGGCAGCGAAGGCGAAAAAATGGCGTGCGAGTATATGGCGGACTACCTCAAAAACGACTGCGGTTGCGAAAGGTCTGACATCGAATCTTTCACCGAACATCCCAATGCGTTTTTCGGTTGGATTTACTTTACAATCACCTTCGTGCTTGCAGGCATGGTGCTGTTCTTCTTCCTCCCCATTCTCGGTGCAGTCATCACCGGCTTGGGATTTGCGATTTTGTTCATTCAATTCGGTCTTTACAAAAAACTCGTTGACAAGTGCTTCCCCAAAAAGACGGGACACAGCGTCACCGCAATCAAAAAATGCACGGGCGAAGTGAAAGGCAGAGTGTTTTTCAACGGACACCCCGACGCGGTTTGGAACTGGCCCGTCAACAACAAATTCGGCGGTACGGCGCACGTTGCACACCTCGTGTCGAGCGTCGTGAGCGGACTTGTGGTTCTCGGATTGAACATCGCGGCGGCAGTCGCAACCAAATGTCAACCCGTAGTCGACTACACCGTCGCAGGTTACACCGCACTTTACGGTCCGGTGCTTTTCTGGATGGGCATTGCCATTTTGATTATGGTCCCCTGCCTCGTCGGTATGTACTTTATGTGGGATGAAAACACCATCACGGACGGCGCAAACGACAACCTCACCGGCTGCTATATGGGCATTGCAATCCTCAAAGCGATGAAAGATCAAGGCATCGAACTCGAACACACGGAAGTGGGCGTAATCATTTCGGGAAGCGAGGAAGCAGGACTTCGCGGCGCAATGGCTTGGTGCGAAGCGCACAAAGGCGAATTTGACGACGTTCCCACGTGGATTTATTCCTACGACACCATACACGAAAGCCGTTTCCTCGGCGTAAACTATCGCGACCTCAACGGCACGGTGAAATCGGACAAGGAAGTGAGCGATTCCTTTATGACCGCCGCAAACGAACTCGGCATCAAGTGCAACAAGACGTGGGTCCCCCCGTTCGGCGGCGCAACGGACAACGCGGCGTTCAACAAAGCGGGATTCCGCTCGACGGGTATCACCGCTCTCGACCACAATCTTCAAGACTACTATCACACGATGCGCGACACGGCGGACAACCTTAACCCCGAATGCCTTGCCGACTGCTATGCGATTTCCGTCAAGTGCCTTGAAAACTTCGACCGCGACATCGCAAAATAACGTCGAAATATCGAGATAAAACGCTGTAAAAAACACTAAAAAACAGCGAAAAATAAGAAAAAAAACCAACTTATTCATTCAAAAAATCCTTCCGCCTTTTCGGAAGGATTTTTTACGTTGCAATGATATTTATCTTTTTTGATTGCTTTTGCGTTTAAGCGACCGTCGCTTTATGCAACGTTATCGTTTATGCCGCTTTGTTGATTTACGCCGAATTCGCTTTGACGTGCTTCGTCCGATTCTTGTTGAGTTGCGGCGGATTCGCTTTCGGTTACATCTGATTCGCCTTGTTGCGTTACGTTCGATTCTGTTTCAGTCAAGAGGGATTCGCTTTCGGCTCTTTCGTATTCTTCTTCAAACACGACTTCCCTCTTGTATTCGTCCTCGTCCTCTTTTGCGATTTGTGAATCGACGTTGCCGCTCGGCTCGCCCACCTCATCGGACATAAGTTTCGGCTTCTCGCGCTTGTAGACTATCGCCATAATCACGCCGTCAACGATGATGTTCAGCACCCAACTTATCGGCCAACTCAAATACAGCATTTCGGGCGTATTGACCGCTCTGCACGCGGTGTAAATCCACACGATACGGAACACGCATATGCAGAAGAAGTTTGCAACCATCGGTGTGAACGAGTAACCCATACCGCGCATACAGCCGACAAGCACCTCGACGATACCGCAAACGAAGTATATAGGTAAAATGATTTTCATTCTCGCGCAAGCGTAGCCGATAACTTCGGGGTCGGACGTGTAGAGCTTTGCGATATACTGCCCTGCCGTGAGCAGAACGAGAGTCCACAAAAGGCTTATCACGATAATCATTATCGACGCTTCGAGCGCGGCTTTTTTGATACGTTTGGGCTTTTTCGCACCGTAGTTCTGCCCCGCAAACGTGACGGTTGCATTGGACACGGCGTTCATAGACGTGTACACGAAACCTTCGAGGTTGCTTCCCGTCGAACTGCCTGCAACAAGCGAATAGCCGAATCCGTTGAGGTTGGTCTGAATCAGCACGTTTGCGATAGAGAAAAACGAGTTGAGTATGCCGCTGGGCAAGCCGACTTTGAGTATCTGCAAAAACTCGTCCTTGTGGAAGCGCAGTTTTTTAAGCACGAGTTTGCAATAACCTTCCTCTTTCAAGAGGGTTATAACGAGCATAATGCAAGACAAATACTGACTTACGATTGTCGCAATGGCAACGCCTTGAACGTCGAGTTTTGCCACGATAACGAATATTAGGTTGAGCGCAACGTTGACAACGCCGGCGATGCTGAGGTATATAAGCGGACGTTTCGTATCGCCTTTTGCGCGAAGAATGGACGCGCCGAAGTTGTACAATATGTTTGCAGGCGTGCCGATAAAATAGATAAACAAATAGTCCGTCGCCTTGTCCAAAATCGCGGGGTCTGTCTTCATCCAAACGAGGAAATACCTCGCGCAAAACACGCCGATAAGCCCCACAACCGTTCCCGCGATAATCGCAAGCAAAATCGAGGTGTGGACGGTGTTCTGCGCGCGCTTTTCGTCACGAGAGCCTATCGCTTGGCTCATAACCACGTTTGTGCCTATCGAAAAGCCGATGACAACGTTGATGATGAGATTGATAAGCGCAACGTTTGACGAAACTGCCGCAAGCGACTGCGTGCTCGTTTCGGAAAACTGACCGATAACTATCAAATCCGCCGCATTGAACAGCAGTTGTAAAATGCCCGAAAAAGCAAGCGGAAGGGACACCGCAATGAGTTTTTTGAGCAGCGGCCCGCTTGTCATATCCATATCTTTGGCGACGGTTTGATGGTGCAAATGAAGTGGTTTCATATTTTATCC
>CAVFCJ010000030.1:0-14792 GCA_963620965.1 bacterium | reverse complement strand
AGATACTCGCCTGCTTCTTTTGCCGTTTCAAACGTCGAAACTTGAAAGCCGCGCGCTTCGAGATTGTTTTTCAAAACCGAAAAATCCATATGTGATTTCACCCTATTTATTTATAATATTATCCGCATTATCCGCAAAACTTATATCTTTAATATCTCAGATATGAAAAGCGCAACGGTTTGTCCGCTGCGCTCTTTGCTTCGTTATTGAACTCTTACGATGTCCGTTTGCGCAAAGTTCTTGATTTCTCTCATATGGCTGTTTGCTTCTTCAAACGTATTTTGCGGTGATCCCTTATGGACGTACGTCTTACGTTTAAGCACGAAGAAGAATTTGCCGTCTGCCGCCTCGATCGTGTAAGTGCCGATGATGGCGTGAGATTTGAAACGATTGATTGCGCGCTCGCAGAATGCTTGCGTTGTGTAGTTGGAACTTTCGTAGATGTTGTTTCCGCTTGCATCGTAGAGGGTGTAGAACCACTCTTGCGTGCCGTCTTCCTTGTCAACGTGTTCGATGACGTATTTGCCGTAGATAACCGCTTCGTCGAAACCTGCGACAGGCTTGGGCGCTTTACGCTTATTCTTGGGCGTTTTGAGTGCGGCAAACGGAGGCGCAACTTTCTTGATGACGACTTTCTTGTCCTTGTTTGCGTTGAGAGCCTCAAGTTCCGCTTCTTTTGCGGCGAGTTTCTTTGCAAGCGCGGCAGAAGGCGAACCTTCATAGTAGCAAGCGTCTTCGGGATCATAATAATATCCCTCGTACGTTCCGTCGTACTTCGACCAGTCATCGGGTTTCTTCTTGACGACCTTCTTCGCAGTGGGTTTTTCAACGCCTTGCTTCTTGGGTTCTTCGACGGGTGCGGGTTCTTCCTTGACTTCCTCTTGAACAACCGGTTCGGGAGCAGGCTCTTGCACGGGTTCTTCTTTAACAGGTTCTTGCACAGGTTCGAGATCTTCTTCGACAGGTTCTACGATAGGCTCTTGAACAGGCTCGTCGTTGACTTCTTCCTTGACGGGTTCTTCTTTGACAGGTTCGACTACCGGCTCTTCTTTAACAGGTTCTTGTATGGGTTCTTCCTTGACATCTTCTTGAACGACGGGTTCGGGAATCGGTTCTTGTATCGATTCTTGCAAAGGTTCTGGAATCGGCTCCTCGTTTACGGGTTCTTCCGTCATGGCAGGTTCGTCTTGAGCAACGGCTTGTTGTTCTTCAACTCCTGACGTCTTTACGCCTTTGACTTTCTTTTTACGCAAAAGTCCGCTAAGTTCCAGACGTTTTTGAGCGATTTTTTGATTTAGGCGCAATTCTTCGCCCGTAACGCCGTATTCGGCAAAAAATTCGTTTTCGGCTTGGTCTTCTTTTTTGTCGTTGCGTTCTTTGATGGCTTTGACGATGTTTGCCACGAAAACAACAACAAGAGCAAGCGCTGCAACGATTGCAATGACGATGACGATCAATGCGGCGGCTCCGTCGAGCGGACCGAGTTTGAAGTCTGACATAATCTTCACTCCCTCACCAGAGTATTATAAACACAATTATCTTAACACATAACGTGCGCAAGCGCAATACATTTTTCTTTTTTTCCGACAAATCCTTTTTTTGCCATCAAAAAAAGCGAAAAATGCGGAAAAATATTGTGATTTTGCGATATTAGGATATGCAAAAACAAAGAAGAAAATTAGAAAAAACGAGAAAAACAAACAAAGAAATGCACAAAAAATATCTTTTTTCATACTTAAGCACTTTTCGCGACAAAATCGATCGTGTCAATCGAAAATCGAAGACAGGCGACAACGGATAGATGCAAACTCAAACAAAAGCAACCAGCATCGAGTGCAAAAACGTTGCAGTGCAAAGTATGAGGCACGCTCCTCTCGTTTTCTTCACTCTGTCGAGAAATACAAATCTCGAAACAAACACCATAAGCACGACAAGCGCAATGACCATGACTATATCGGCAGATACTATTGCCGTCGAAAAGCTTACACCTCCGACAAGTCCGACGAACAATCTGAACGGCACGAGCAGATATTTGAGCGGCAAAACAAGTCCGCCGAAGCCCGTTAGCGTGGCAAGAGCGACGAGTATGAGCGCAATGACGTAAAACGCCATTATGTACGGAAGAATCAAGAAGTTTGACAGCACAAATAACGTCGGCACTTCACCGAAAAAGTAGGCGACGAGCGGATATGTAAACAAGTTCGTAGCAAAGGACAATGCGCAGACTTTGGCGAAATTCGTGCCGATTTTGCGTTTCGGGCTTATCTTTTCAACGAGTTTAAGCCCTGCTCTTTCAAAAGGTCTGTTGAAAATGAATATGCCGAACACGGATGCGAAGGAAAGCAAAAATCCGATGTCGAACAAATCGGCGGGGCGAATAATCAAAATTACGATTGCGGCGAGAGATATTGACGAAACGTCGTCTTTCTTTTTCGAGAAAGCCGACGAGAACATATACACGCCGCTCATAATCACCGCGCGTAGCGACGAAGCCGTGAACGAACAAAGCATCGAATAGAAAAACGTCGCAGCAAGCACTATCGCAAAACTCGCTTTGGGATTTACTTTCAACTTTTTGAGGAGAAAATAAATTGCGGTGGCGAGCGTCGAAACGTGCAGACCGCTGACCGCAAGGACGTGAGCAAGTCCGCTGGATTTGATGTCGTCGTACATGTCGGAATCAATGCCGGACTTGTCGCCGAGCACCAACGCTTGAACGATAGAGGCGGTTTTGTCGTCGAGATTTTGGCGCAATATTTTCTTTATGCGCACTTGCAGATTGTCGGGAAAACTCAATTTGCCGCCCGAAACGCTGTACGCAGAATAAGCGGTTATGGAATAGCGTTGACCGCTCGATATTTTGCGAGGATAAAAACTGTCGAATTTTTCGTGCGAGTAATAGCGCAATTTGCCCGTCAAAACCACGGTGTCGCCAACGGAAAAGTTCAAATCGTCGAGATAAGCGTACACTCTCGCTTCATACTTGACCTTCTCTCCGTCAACGTAAATATCGGCAGCGTCGAAGGAGTAATATTTGCCGCTGTAAACAATCTCGCTGTTGACTTTTGCGGTTATCTCGCCCGAATAATTATTCAATTTGACCGAATTATATTGCATATTCGTTGCGGACATCGCGATAAAACCGACGATGAGCGCAAGCGGAATATAAAAGAATTTTCTCGACTTTTTGAAAGAGACGACAAGCGAAAACGACAAAAGGAAAATAATCAAAAGCAAAACGAACGCCCAAATGCCCGAACCGCTGCACGCTTCGGCAATGATTATGCCGAAGACAAGGGTCAGAGCGAAAAACAGCATCGGTCTGTAATTAAATAAGCGTCTTCCTTTTATCCTCATACTTTCATCTTTTGCTACACTTTCGTCGATGCGATTTGCAAAAACGGAATTAATATATACGACAACTAATAGTCAAAAAAACGGACTTTACGCCACTATATGTCACGCAAAAAGTCCGTTTTGAGATATTATTTTCTTCCAGTGATAACGACATCTGCTCCCAAGCCGAGAACGTCTTTTGCAACCGTGTCGCCGATTTTTACATCGTCGGGAACTTTTAGTTTGCCGATAAAATTCACAACGTCAAAGATACGCTCTTTGGGAACGGCGGTCGACGTTTTGCAGGAAGCGATGCCGCCCGACTTCATCTCCACAAGCGTCGTGACGCATCTTTTGGGATGCGTGTATTCCTCTTTTCCGTACATCGCGCCTCGCTTGCAGGTGTTGCCAAAAACAACGACTTCACCGTTTACTTCTTCTATTGTAAGTGGACAACCCATGGGGCACATTATGCAAATTGTATTCATTTTTCCAACCTCACGACGACATCGCCCGTAACGGCGGATTTGTCTATAATCACGTTGCCCATTTCACCCGGGGCAAGCACCATACATTTTTTGCTTGCAAGCACGTTTCCGTCGCTTTCGACGACGAGTTTGCAGTTTTTGTACACGTCACCGACTCTGAAAAAGATTTGCACTTTCCCTTCGCCCTTGTTGAGGATTTGCGGAAGCGCGTATCTTACGCCGTCTTTTGCGATGACGTTGACTCTTTCGCCGAGGTTTTCGGATTTGCCGAGCGCATATTTCGCCGCGCACTCGCCTGCCGTTTCCGCCTCGTGAGATACGTTGTCCACAAGGTCGTGGACGTGAAGGACGTTTCCGCAAGAGAATATACCCTCAACGCTCGTCATTCTGTTTTCGTCGACGACGGCACCGTTGGTGATTCTGCTCATCTCGACGTTGGTGCCGCTTAGCAAATCGTTTTCGGGAATAAGTCCGACGGAGAGCAAAAGCGTGTCGCACGCAACATACTCCTCTTTGGAAAGATCGGGTTTTCTGTCCGCCCCTACCGGTGCGTACCAAAGTCCCGTCATGCGAGGTTTGCCTTCCACTCTCGTGATTGTGTGGCTGTACTTGATGGGAATGTTGTAGTCGTCAAGGCACTGAACGATGTTGCGTTTAAGTCCGCTCGAATACGGCATAAGTTCGAGCACGAGTTTGACGTTTGCGCCCTCGGTTGTCATACGGCGCGCCATAATGAGTCCTATATCGCCACTGCCGAGAATGACTACGTCCTTGCCCACGAGATAGCCGTCGAGGTTGCAAATCTTTTGCGCCATACCTGCGGTGTAAATGCCTGCCGGACGAGTGCCGGGGAGCGCGATTGCGCCTGCGGTGCGTTCTCTGCAACCCATTGCAAGCACGATTGCGCCTGCCTTTATTTTGCAATATCCTTGCTTCGGGGAAAGCACGCATACTTCCTTGTTTTCGTCAAGGGAAAGCACCATACTTTCGAGCATAACGTCGATATCTTCCGCCTCGACCATCTTGCGGAATCTGTCCGCATATTCGGGTCCCGTCATTTCTTCCCCGAAATAATGAAGCCCGAAGCCTTGATGTATGCACTGATTGAGTATGCCGCCAAGTCGCAGGTCACGTTCGAGAATGAGCGTTTTTGCGCCTTGCTTGCGGGAAGCGAGAGCCGCCGCCATACCGGCAGGACCACCGCCTATGATAACTACGTCGTAGGAAAGCGCGCTCATCTTTGCACCTCCTTCACTCTGCATACGGCGATTTGAGAATCCTCGCCGCCGCCTTTTCTGACTTTGTCGAGAGGGATATCGAGTTCCCTCGATATGATTTCCATAACTCTCGGACCGCAGAAGCCGCCTTGGCATCTGCCCATACCCGCTCTCGTGCGGCGTTTGACCGCGTCCACAGTGTACGCTTGAAGCGGCGAATGAATCGCGTCAACGATTTCCGCTTCCGTAACCTTTTCGCAACGGCAAACGATTCTTCCCCACGCCTCATTGTCCTTTATGAGCGAATTGAGTTCGTCCTCGCTAAGTTCGAGCAATCTCTTATGCTTTGGCATAACTGTGACGTACTCGTCTTTGAGAGGCGCATTTGACATGTTTGCGATTTGTTCGTCAATATATTCTGCAATAGCAGGCGCGGATGTAAGCCCTGGCGAGCAAATGCCTATTGCCATAACGAAATTCTTTTTGAGTTTGGACTCGCCTATGACGAAGTCGTGACCTATTATGGTGCGAAGTCCCGAATACACTCTTATGCACTTATTGAACGCGGGGCACTTATACGAGAGCGGAACGCTACGTCTCAAAAGGTCGAGAGAATCGAGGGATGAAGCCGTATCGTCGTCGTCCGTCGTATCGATTGCGGTGGGTCCGTATATGACGTTTCCGTCAGCCGTCGGCGCAACGAGCACGCCTTTGCCGAGCGCGGTGGGAAGTTGGAAGATGACGGTGTTTACGTTCTTCCTTTCCGTGTTGTCGAGAACGAAATAATCTCCGCGTCTGTAAGTGGTGTCGTAATGCTCTGCGCCAACAAGGTCGTTTATATGCGCGCCGTGTGCGCCTGCGCAGTTGATGACGTACTTTGCCCTGTATTCGCCGTCGTTTGTCTTTACTTTATACTCGCCGTCTTTATCCTCTATTGCGACGACTTCTCTTTCGAGCAGGATTTGTGCGCCGTTGAGAATCGCTCTGTCCGCATACGCTATGCAAAGTTGATAGGGCGAAACGACGCCTGCGCTCGGCGCATAGAGCGAATACTCTATACTGTCCGAGATATGAGGCTCGAAAGCGAGAGTCCGTTGCCTGTCCCAAACTTCCGTTTGAACGCCGTTGGCTTTTGCCTTTTGTTCGAGTGTCAAAATGCCGTCGTACTGCTCTTTTGTGGCAACCACGACAGAGCCGCATTTGAGGTGCGGAACGTCGAGTTCTTCTGCGTCGCGCCAAACGAGGGCGTTTCCTTTGACATTAAATAGAGCCTTTAACGTATTCGGCTCGCAGTCATAACCCGCGTGCACGATTCCGCTGTTGGCTCTTGTTGAAAACGAGGCGACGTCGTCCTGCTTTTCCAAAAGCAAAACCTTGAGATTGCGACGCACAAGTCTGTCAAGCACGGCGCAACCTACAATACCGCCACCTATGACGATACAATCGTATTTCATACCTTGTTCACCTTGTTGCCCGAAGGCAAAATGTCATTTGACGTTGAATTTCTTTTTGTAAGATTCGAGATTATCCTTGATGATAAGTTCGGCAAACTCCCTGTTTTTGACTTGGAAAACGGTGGTTTGTTTGCCTTCGAGTTGCTTGTAAACTCTGAAAAAGTGCGACATTTCTTCCATGATGTGCGCAGGCAGTTCCTCGATTTCCTTGTATGTATTCCAAGTCGGGTCTTTGAACGGAATCGCAATGATCTTGTAGTCCATCTCGCCGCTGTCTTGCATCATCATAACGCCGATGGGATAGCACCTAACGAGCGCAAGCGGAACGATAGGCTCCGAACAAAGCACGAGTACGTCGAGAGGGTCGTTGTCCTCGCTGTATGTGCGAGGGATAAAGCCGTAGTTTGCCGGATAGTGCGTGGACGTATACAAAACTCTGTCCAAAATCAGCGAACCCGTCGCTTTGTCGAGTTCGTATTTATTTTTGCTGCCTTTTGAGATTTCTATGCAAGCAAGGAAGTCCGTGGGTGTGATGCGTTGAGGGTCAACGTCATGCCAAATACTCATTTTGTCACCTCTAACTATTTTATAAATTTTATTATAATAACCCGCACCGAAAAAGTCAATACGGCATACCCAACAAACGTGCGTTTTTTTGCAAACCGCGACAAAATGCGAAAAATGTCACCACAAAATCGTTTTTTACACGTTTTGAGAGGATGTTGTATATCCCTGCGCTTGCGATTGAGCGCAAACTGTGCTAAAATTTGTTATCAAATCAAAATATGAAAATAAGGCAATAATCGAAGAAAATGCTAAAACTTCTCAAATACCTCAAAGGTTATCGGCTCAAAACGGTGTTTGGACCGCTTTTCAAACTCGTTGAAGCGGTGTTTGAACTCTTTACACCCGTCGTGGTCGCGTGGATTATCGACACAGCCATTCCTATGGGCAGAAACGGCGATTTTAAGGGCTTGATTTACGGCGGATTGATTATCCTCGCGCTCGGCGTGTTCGGGCTTGCGTTCTCGCTTACGGCGCAGTTCTTTGCGTCCCGCGCTTCCCTCGGGTTCGGAACGAATCTTCGCCGAGATCTCTACTCGCATATAAACACGTTTTCTTACTCGGAACTCGACAAGTTTTCCACCACGTCGCTCATAACTCGTCTTACGTCCGACGTGAATCAGGCGCAACAGGCGGTCGCTATGTTCATTCGCCTCGTGCTTCGCACGCCGTTCATCGCTGTGGGTGCAATCGTTATGGCAATGCTCATCGACCGCAAACTCTCTTTGATTTTCGTGGCGGCGGCTTTGGTGATTGCCATTCTTCTTGCAATCATTATGCTCTCCACTATGCCGAAGTACAAGGACGTGCAATCCAAACTCGACGACGTGTCGAGACTCACAAAAGAAAACCTTTCGGGCGCGAGAGTCGTAAGAGCGTTCGGCGCGGAAGAAAGAGAAAAACGCATATTCGACAATGCGGCGCAATCCCTTTCGCAAACCTCGATAAAGGTCGGCGCGGTGAGTGCGCTTCTCAATCCCCTCACCTATTCGGTGCTTAACCTCGCCGTCATAGCGATTTTGTATTTCGGCGGCAAAAGCGTGTATATGGGCGACCTCACGCAAGGCGAGATTATTGCGCTTGTCAACTATATGACTCAAATCCTCAACGCGCTCATCGTGTTTGCAAATCTTCTTGTGACTTTCACAAAGGCTTCGGCTTCGGCGGCGAGAATAAACGAGGTGTTTGACGTCACGTCGTCCATGCTGGAAGGAAGCGGTGCGATTATGGACGAATCCGCACCCGCAATCGAGATGAGCGATGTGTCTTTTGCATACGCTCAAAACGGCACTCCGTTCCTAAAAAATGTGAATCTAATCGTGCAAAAAGGCGACAGCGTGGGCATTTTGGGCGGCACGGGCAGTGGCAAAACCACCCTCGTTTCGCTCATGTCGAGGCTGTATGACGCAACGTCGGGCGAGGTGAAAATCTACGGCGAAAACGTCAAAAATTACACAAATGCGCAACTTCGTCAAATCTTTGGCGTTGCACCTCAAAAGGCGGTTTTGTTTGAAGGAAGCGTAAAGGACAACTTGCTTTGGGCAAACGAAAACGCAACCGACGATGACATTAAAAATGCGCTCGAAACGTCGCAATCCGCCGAATTCGTAAACGCTTTGAAAGAGGGCTTGAACACGCAAATTTCGCAAGGCGGAAAGAACCTTTCGGGCGGTCAACGCCAACGTCTTACAATCGCAAGAGCGTTGGTGTCGAACCCGAACATTCTCATTTTGGACGACTCGTCCTCCGCTCTCGACTTTGCAACCGACGCAAAACTTCGCAAGGCATTGTCGCATTTGCGCCTCGAAAAAGGACTTACGACGGTGGTCGTTTCACAGCGCGCCACGAGCATAAAATACTGTGATGTCATCGTTGTGCTCGACGAGGGCAAAATCGTGGGAATCGGCACTCACGACGAACTAATCAAATCCTGCGACGTATACAAAGAAATATGTCTTTCGCAAAACAAGGAGGAAGAAAACAAATGAAAAAGACTTCCTCAAATACCGTGCAAAAAAACAAAACCGACTTTGCGGCAATCAAAAAGTTGCTTAAATACGCGCGCCCGTACGTGCCCGTCATTATACTTGCGCTCTTGCTTTCCGCGTTTCAAATCGCCGCCACCCTTCTTGCGCCCGTTGTAATCGGCAAAACGGTTGACTACATTATTGGCGAAAACAACGTTGATTTTGGCATAATCCTCAAAAACGCAGGGATTTTGGCAGGGCTTATCGCTTGCGTATTTGTGTTTCAATACCTTGCGTCGCTGTGCATAAACTTCGCTTCTTTCCGCACTATCCGCGACCTTCGTTCGAGCGCATACGCAAAACTCAACGACGTGCCGCTCTCCTACGTCGACTCCAACTCGCACGGCGACCTTATGTCGAGAGTGGGCAACGACGTAGACCAAATTTCCGACGGACTCATACAAGGCTTCTCTCAACTTTTCAACGGAATTGTGACCATTATCGGCACGCTCGCGTTTATGCTTTGGTACAACTGGCTCATCGCGCTCGTGGTGGTGTGCCTCACCCCTCTGTCGCTGTTCGTTGCGTACTTCATCGCAAAAGGTTGCCACAATATGTTCGCTATGCAGGCAAAAAAGCGCGGCGAACTTTCGGGACTCGTCACCGAAATGCTTTCAAACCAACGCGTTGTCAAACTGTTCGGCTATGAAAATCGCGCCGAGGACAGATTTGCAACCATCAACGGTGATTTGAAAGTCTGGGGACAAAACGCGGCGTTCTACTCTGCAATGGTCAATCCCTGCACGCGATTCGTCAACAACGTCATATACGTCGTCGTGTGCGTTTTGGGCGTGTATTTGGTGATAAAAGGTGGCGTAGTGCCGGGAATCGGTGCACTTTCCGTCGGCGCGCTCTCATGCGTGCTTTCCTACGCCACGCAGTACACGAAGCCGTTTAACGAAATCACGGGCGTAGTCACCGAACTTCAAGGCGCAACCGCCGCGGCAAGCAGAGTTTTCGACCTCTTGGAAGCGCAAAATCAATCTTCCGACGAGGGATTCGAGGATTTAACCGACGCAAACGGCAACATAAACATCGACAACGTGTACTTCTCCTACGTTCAGGACAAACCTCTCATTCAAGGCTTCTCGCTCAACGTCAAGAGCGGACAACGCGTGGCTATCGTCGGACCTACGGGCTGCGGCAAAACCACCCTCATAAACCTTCTTATGCGCTTCTACGACCCCGATAGCGGCAAAATCAAAGTCGAGAGCAAAGATATCACAAAAGTCACGAGAAAATCGCTCAGATTGAGTTACGGTATGGTGTTGCAAGACACTTGGCTCAAAAAAGGCACGGTAAGAGAAAACATTGCCTATGGCAATCCGTCCGCAACCGACGAGGAAATAATAGAAGCGGCAAAAGCGGCGCATATTCACAACTTCGTCACTCACCTCGAAAACGGCTACGACACGATTCTCGACGACGACGGCGGCAATATTTCGCAAGGTCAAAAGCAACTTCTCTGCATTGCCAGAGTTATGCTCACTCACCCGCCCATGCTCATTCTCGACGAAGCGACGAGTTCAATCGACACTCGCACCGAAATCAAGATTCAGCAAGCGTTTGAAAAACTTATGCAAAACAAAACGTCCTTCATCGTCGCGCACCGCCTTTCAACAATCAAAAACGCCGACGTTATTCTCGTTATGAACAAGGGCAACGTCATCGAAAAAGGCACGCACGAGGAATTGCTCGAAAAAGGCGGATTCTACGCTAATCTCTACAACTCGCAATTCGAGCATTGAGATCGATATATCAAAAAGCATAAAACAATCTAAAAACATAAAGCAAATGCGACGGAATTTCCGTCGCATTTGCTTTTATTTCCTTTTGGGTATTTAGTTTTGATATTTACTTTTTGGCTTTATACTGACTTTTCGTTTTTATATCGGCTTTTTACAATCTAAGGATTATTCAAAAACCAAAATATCTTTCTTTGACGAATATGTGTTCCACTTCTCTTTTCCGCTTATATTCGGGTTTTGAGTGCGAGCGAAGTTTGCCATTCTGTCAATGATTTCGTCGGACAAGTCGTAATCCGCTTTTTCAAACGGGCGCAGAGATTTTCCGAGCGAGCCGAGAACGTACCAAAGGTCGCAGGAGTGGAAGGACGCATTGTCGGGCGGCAAAAGCCGTTCGAGCGAAAAGACATAACAAGGCGCATTCTTTCTCTTTTGACCTCTTGCAAACGCTCTCGCCATATGATTGAGGATAGGCGGAAGCAAATCCTTTTTGACCGTGCCGAACACGATAGGAACGTCGGTGTCGTAACGCTTGTCTTTGACAAGTTCGCCGTCAATTACGGGTTTGGTGCAAAGAGCCTTGCCGAGCGGGAATTTCGTTTTCCACGTCGTCCATACGGTTTTCGTGTCAAGAGTTTTGAATTCGTCGAAATCCTTTGCGTCGCTCGCCTTTATGAGTTTCGTCCAATATCTTGCGTTTGGTTTTGAAATCGGCAGCATCGCGCCGCGTTTCCCACCGCCCGAAAGCATAACCGCGCCCTTAATCTTGCCTTTGAGCAAATCCGAGCCTATGAGCGTCTGTATGCTCATTGCGCCCGCGCTTTGTCCCATAAGCGTGATATTGTCGGGATCGCCGCCGAAATCAGAGATATTGTTTCTTACCCACTCTATCGCCGTGTACTGGTCGAGAAGACCGAGATTGCCTTTGACATGCGTTTTGTCGGCATAAAAACCGAAAACGTTGAGGCGATAGTTTATTGCGACGAACACCACGCCGCGCTTTGCGTACGCCGAGCCGTCAAATTGCATTTCATTTATACTTCCGCCCGTGAAACTCCCGCCGTGAATGAACACGATAACGGGGCATTTTTCGGCTGTTTTGGGTTGATACACGTCCAAAATCAAGCAATCTTCGCTATATGTGAAGGATTTGCCCTTGCGGAATTCCTGATAATAGAATCTGTGTTCCTCGTTCCAATACGCGCGCATTTGCGGACAACATACGCCTTGCTCGACTGCGTTTTGGTCGCCCTCGTACTTTGTGACAAGCACTGGTTTTTCAAATCGCTTTGCTGTGGCGTATCTCACGCCGCGAAATCTCGCGCCGTAATCGGTGACTTCGCCTATGACGTTTCCCAAAGGCGTATTTACGGTTTTAGTTTCCACTTGTAATCTCCTTCAAAGTTTTCATAGAAAACTTCATACTCTTGATAGGATTCGGCGACAAGTCAAGCTCCACAACGGCGTTTTGCACGCCGATTTCTTCCGCTTTTTTCAATATCGTTTTGAAATCGAGCGTACCTTTGCCGATTGCTCTGAAAACCTTGTGCTTGTAGTCTTTGAGGTGAAGCGTGTTCACTCTGCCGTTGAGTTTGTCAAGATACTCGCAAATGTCCTTGCCCGCAAACACCATCCAGAACGTGTCGGGAATGAACATAACGCGCTTGTCCGTGTTTTCGATGAGATAATCGTAAATTGTCTTGCCGTCGATTCGGTCGAACTCGAACCAGTGATTGTGATAGGATATGGTCATACCCTCTTTGACAAGTTTCTCGCAAGCCGCATTCAAAAAGTCGACGAATTTTTGCAAATCCTCGATTTTTCCCGTACGGAACTTTTTTGGCATCATACCTATACCGAGATTGTTGCAGCCGTAGGTTTTATGCTCGGCGATAAGCGAGTCGAGGTCGTTTTCAAGACGGTCGAATTTGTCGTGCGTTATGCAAATCGGCATACCGTATTTCTTGACAAGATTTGCGATAAACTTCGCGTCCACGTGTTTTCCGCCCGAAAGTTGAACGACTTGCGCACCCATATCATTACACAAAGCAAAGGTGTTTTCATACCCTTGCTCGTCTTTGAGATATTTCCTCAGCGAAAACAGTTGAACGCCGTATTGCACTTTATTCCTCGCTTTTGACGTCGTCATCATCGTTTTTAGGCGTTTCTTCGCCGACGGGCATTTCTTCCTCGCAAGATTCTTCAACTTCTTCCTCGACTTCGGCAACCGATTCGCCGAGAGTTTCTATGCCATGCGTATTGTCGATTGCAATCGAGTTGCTCTCGAACTGATTTTTGAGATGTTCCTCTTTTGCGATTTGAAGGTCGGCGACTTTCTTCTTTGAAAGCGGATACCAAACGAGAAGCACGATTGCCATAAGTCCGAACAAAACAGCAGGAATTATGGTTGCGAGGTCGTACATCGTATTGAGGTTTTCAAGGGTTTGTTTTGCGCCCTTTGCGGTGTTGTAGTGCATGCCCAAAAGCGCGCCGTTGACCGCAACCGCCGAGATGACCTGACCAATCTTTCTGAAAAACATAAAGAACGCATACGCAGTGCCGTCGTCACGTCTGCCCGTCTTGATTTCGATGTCGTCGATTGCATCGGTTGCCATTGACCACACTTGCAAAACGATGAAAGTCATTCCCGAGCCGCTGACGAAGCAAAGCACCAAGAACAGATACATTCTCACGTCGAGATCCACGCCGCGAAGCGCGAACATGCAAAGGTTTGCGGCAGCGGCGACAATCATACCCACGCCGCAAATTTCCTTTTTCCCGAATTTGCGAACCATCTTCGGCGTGACAAACATAAATATCGCCATAGGCGCATATGTGCATATCGTGGACACGATGTTCATCCAGTTTGCTCCGAACAAGTCGTCAAACAGGTACAGATAGAAACTTTGCGTAAACATTTGTCCTGCGAGCAAGAGCATACTTGCCACGCTGACCGCCAAAAACGCTCTGTTGCTAAACAAGTTTTTGATGATAGTTTTGCCCTCGCCTTTTTGCTTGGTTTTTGGGGTTGCGACAACTCTTTCCTTGTTGAACGCAAACGCCATAACGAGCATTGCAAGGCAGGCAAGTGAAAGCACAACGACGCCGATTATAACGGGCGTGTATTGCATATCCGTGAGAATTTTGCCGTTTTCGCCGACGGCGTAAACTTTGTCGCCTACGGTTTCGGTTGCGCCCGTCCAGTCCGCGTCGGCAAGACGTTTTGCGTACGCAAAGGACGAAATCAAAATTACGGGCGTGCCGCCAATACCTGCGCCGATAGATCGGAAAACGGAAAGTTTGGTGCGTTCTTTCTCATCCGTGGTGACAACAGAAGCAAGTCCGCCGTACGGAATTTGAAGCATCGTGTAACTCATACCGAACATAACGTACGTTACGGTTGCGTAAATGCAAGTTCCGACGGGATTTACGTCATAGGTGAGCCCCGGCCACTTGACGAACATCAATATCGAGGAAGCGACAAGCGGTATGGAAGCCCACAAGAACCAAGGACGGTATCTGCCCCACTTCGTGAGTTTGATGCTGTCGCAGATTCTTCCCATAATCGGGTCGTTGATTGCGTCCCAAATTCTCGCGCCGATGAACATAAGCATAATGAACAGCGGTTCGAGGTGGAAAATATCCGTGTAGAATTTCTGCAACAGCGACGTAACGAGACCGAAAACGAGACAGCATGCGGTGTCGCCCATAGCGTAGCCGATGTAGTCTTTGGTTTTGAGTCCGCTTGTGCGCGAGATGAAACTTTGTTCTGTCGCTTGCGCGACGTTTTTGTTAGACATAATTACCCCTCATATAGTTTTGTAGTTGTTTAGTTTTCGGAATCCTATCCCGATTATTCCTTAATGAAGCTTCCCCCTTCCTCACGTGTTTCCCCTACCGCCGTTCCCCCCTCTGCATTCTTTGAGGGAACCCACGGCGTCCGCTCCGCGTGGGGCAACAC
>CAVFCJ010000029.1:0-16121 GCA_963620965.1 bacterium | reverse complement strand
CGTCCGCTCCGCGTGGGGCAACACTGACGCGATTGACTTCGTAGCAATCGCTAGTTCGTTGCAAGCAACGAACGGCAGACGGGCTGTTGGCAATACAAATCGGCTGAAAGCCGTGCCACTGCGCTTTGTGCGCCAGCTTCGCACCCAAACGGCGCAGTCGCTTGTACTATTCGTCAAGCTCGGCGCTCCCTTTTCGAGCCGCCTCGCGGCTCGCATTCCGTCTCGTCCGTTTGTTCGCAAAAATTGCGTTTGTCAACGACGATTTTTGCTCTGTTCTTCGATTATTTGTTTGTCTATCTCGTCCAAATCTTCGTCGTCGGTCGGTTGCTCGGCTTGAACTTGCGGTGCGGCGTTCACGTCGCTCGATTTTTGCATGAGAGCGGAAAACGACTTCGATGCAAACAACGTGCTTCCTGCGACGAGCGCAATGAGCATATCCACAAACGCAAACGAGTTGTACGCCATGCTGTACGCGATTGCCGTGTCGTACTTGTCAAGGTCTGCGTAGTCCGCAAACGCAAATACGCCCGAACAAACGTGGCAAGCATATCTCAACACAACGGCAAGCACGCCGCCAAGCAAGAACGCAACCACTTTTTTGTCCTTAAACACGCCCTTTTCCATAAATATTCCGCTGACGCCGATAAGCCCGAAAGCGAGAGGATAGTCGAGCAAGAATTGCATCGGGTGAATGATGAACGGGTCTTGCAACGCTTGCAAAACGCCGTAAATCGCACATACGATAAGCCCCCTTCTCGTGCCGAACATACAGCAGTAAATCATAAGAGGAAGAAGACTTGCGAACGTAACCGATCCGCCTTGTGGCAGTTTGAAAAGTCTTGCATACGACAACGCAAACGAGAGTGCGATCGAGATTGCGCCGTACACAATAGAACGGGTGTCGCTCATCTTGCGCTTGTCGCCGACGATCCACACTGCGACCATAATCACCATAAACACGACTGCGGACACTATCATTCCGACGAGGTTTGCGTTTGGATAATAGTCTGCAATATCGCCGTAGTATTGTGCCATAAGCACCATAGTTGCGATAAAGCAACCGAGCGCCAAAACAGCGGTGACTATAAATGAAATTTTGACCGCTTTATCGCTGAAAAGCGAACTTACGAGCATTGCGATTGCCCCCGCGACTACGGTTATAAGCGTTGCGAGTATGGGGTAAAAAAGTTTTGCCTGCATATCGTCAATGTTGCACTGAAATTTGACATTGGCAAACATGACGACCATAGTTACGGCAAAGCCGGTGGTTATGCCAATGGCATACTTTTTGAAATCGGCAAGCTTGTCACGTCTTTTGAACCATACGAGTAAGCCGACGACGATAAACGCCGCAACGAGCGCGACTGCAAGGTAGAGCGCAACGAATTGCAGATTGTCACTCAACGTTTCGATATCCATAAAAAAAGTCCTCCTTCTACTCGGGGGAACTTGAAAAGAAACTGCAATATCTTAAACTTACGTTTTTGTTGCTTCCTTACGCGAGGATTATCTCACAAGTTTGAGGGTATCATCTCAGCTTTACAGCACCCCTAGCGAATTTTATTGTATGCAAGAGGCGGATTTAAGTCAATTATTTTGCGAAAATAGTCGAAAAATACTTCAAATCCTGCCAAGTTGCCCATTTTCTCCCATATTCTTGACTTGGAGTATGAAAAGTATTATATTGTTTACTACATCAACGAAGGAGAGATAACTTTTATGAAAAAACTCAAAAAGCCTGAATTCAAACTTCTTAAAGAGTTTAAAGCATTCATAACCAAAGGCAACGTTGTCGACCTTGCAGTTGGTATGATTATAGGTGCAGCATTCACCGCAATCGTAACCGCTCTTGTCAACAACATCTTCAAGCCTCTCATCAACGCAATTCCGATGGGCGATTTGCAAGGCCTTATCACTATGCTCGTCGCAAAGAACGCAGACGGTCTTACAGCGGCGGAGTGTGCAAAACAAGGTGTAGAATTCGTTACAGATTTGTCCAAGTCCGTATACATAGACTGGGGCGCATTCATTATGGCGATAATCAACTTCCTTATCACCGCCCTCGTTTTGTTCGCACTTGTCAAACTTATCAACCTGGTTCGCGGCGGATTTACGGGTCTTAAACGCGATACGAAATTCCTCGAATCCCTCACTCCCGAAGAGAAAGCAACCATCAAAGGCAAAGTCGCAACCAAGAAAGAACTCAGAGCAATCAAAGCGGCTCGCGACGAAGCGCAAGCAAAAGCGGACGCAGAAGCGGCTGCGGCGGCGGAAGCGGCAAAACCCGAAACCAGCGAGGATTTGCTTCGCGAAATCCGCGACCTTCTCAAAGCGCAACAAGTCTAAAAAGCAACCGCGCTTCTCGACGAAAAAGCAGACAAGGAATAATCCGTTTCAAATATCCGAAAAATTTTGCAAAACCGCTCTTTTTGAGCGGTTTTTTGCATCCGTTTGAAAAAACAAGTGCCTTAATATGCAAAACGCTCAACGATGTGTATTCATAGCAAAAATTATATTTTGCGCAAACCAAAGCCCTGAAAAGGCATTGATTCCATTTAATTGTTCATAAAAATGCAGAGGACGCACAAAAAGTCGTAGACGTTGAATAGAAAAGTCGGCAGAAATTCAAGGGCGATTTTCACTTCTTTCGTAAGTAAGCGGACAAACAGAGCATAGGACGTTGCAAGCACTATCGTCATCGATATGAATGCAACGAGCAGATTTTTCAGCGTGAAAAACGAAAACACGAACAGCACACAAAATATTCCCAAAACAAAAAAATAAAGCATCGACGGAAAAATATGTTTATACTCGACAAGCCTCGATATTGAAAGCACCGACGACAAATAACTCACGCATACGAACACGCTGAACCACACATTTGGCAATACAAACGCAGGTTTATCGAGCGCAATCCACCACTTTAAGTCAATGTTGAAGCAAAGCGAGCATAACCCCGACACCACGAGCGCAAGCAACAATCCCGCAACTATTCCTATCATTCGCTTTAATTGATCCACACAAAAATATATTTATCTCAAATCCGTTCAATGCCTTTGTAACACAAATTTCAAAGGTTGCGTAAGGTAATGTAGGAGCAATCCGAATATAGAAGGAGGTACATAAAATGAACGGATTCTTTACAAACGGTGCAAACGGATGCGGCTGCAATTGTTGCGACATTATTTTGCTCTTGATGCTCTTGAACAACTGCGGCGGCACGATGGGCGGATGCAATTGTTGCGACATTGTGTGGCTGATTCTCATCCTTTCCTGCATTTGCGGTGGCGGCACGGGCGGCTGCGGTTGCTGCAAATAACAAGCGTCGCACGGGCATAACGCAAGCGAGAATTGCCCGGAGTTACGTTTTTGTATCTACGTCGCAAACGCGTCATCTCAAACGAGGTGGCGCGTTTGATTTGCGCCGCTTTTCGATATACAAACACGTTACGCTTCCCTTTCGGACAAGCAAATCGTTACGCTTTTCGTTTCTAATCGTATTTAAACTTTAGAAGTGCCTTCCGTTTTTCAATCCGCTTTCCGTTTGCACGGTTGATGTATCCTAATTTATGTTATATAATGATTATCTTTGACTTTTTCGCGCCGTTATTTTATTATTTATACACAATATTTATCGGCTCATCATCCGGATGAGTGCGAAAGGAGATTACTTTATGGCACAACTGACTATGGACAAACTCGTTGCCCTCGCAAAAAACCGCGGATTCGTCTATCCCGGAAGTGAAATCTACGGCGGTCTTTCCAACTCTTGGGACTACGGTCCTCTCGGCGTTCAACTCAAAAACAACATCAAGCAGGCTTGGTGGAAGAAATTTGTTGTTGAAAATCCCTACAACGTCGGACTTGACAGCGCAATCATTATGAACCCGACAACGTGGCAAGCAAGCGGTCATATCGGCGGTTTTTCCGACCCCTTGATGGACTGCAAATCTTGCAAATCTCGTCACCGCGCAGACGACCTAATCGAGGAATACAACCAAAAGCACGGCATCGAAGAAAATATTTCGGGTTGGACAAACGAGCAGATGGAACAATACATCATCGAACATAAAATCCCCTGCCCCGTTTGCGGAAACAGCAACTTCACAGGCGTCAGAAAATTCAACCTTATGTTCAAAACCTTCATCGGCGTTACCGAAGATTCGACGTCAACCGTATATCTTCGTCCCGAAACGGCGCAAGGCATATTTGTAAACTTCAAGAACGTGCAACGCACCACCCGCAAGAAAATCCCGTTCGGAATCGGTCAAATCGGCAAGAGTTTCCGCAACGAAATCACGCCCGGCAACTTCATCTTCCGTATCCGCGAATTCGAGCAAATGGAACTTGAATTTTTCTGCAAACCCGGAACGGACCTCGACTGGTTCAACTACTGGAAGAACTTCTGCCATCAATGGTTGCTCGACCTCGGTATGAAGGACGAAAACCTCAAACTTCGCGACCACGAAAAAGAGGAACTCTGCTTCTATTCCAAAGCGACCACCGACTTCGAATACAAATTCCCGTTCGGTTGGGGTGAACTCTGGGGCGTTGCGGACCGCACCGACTACGACCTCAATCAACATATCAAGACTTCGGGTAAGGATTTGAGTTACATCGACCCCGTAACCAACGAAAAATACGTTCCTTACGTCGTCGAGCCGTCCCTCGGCGCAGACCGCGTGTTCCTTGCATTCCTTTGCGACGCATACGACGAAGAACAAGTCGGCGAAAACGACACGAGAGTCGTGCTTCACTTGCACCACGCGCTCGCACCCGTCAAAGTCGCAGTGCTTCCCTTGCAAAAACAACTCAACGAGAAAGCGGAAGAACTCTATATCGAACTTTCCAAGCACTTCGCTTGCGACTTCGATACGTCCGCTTCCATCGGCAAGAGATACCGCCGTCAAGACGAAATCGGCACGCCCTACTGCGTCACCGTTGACTTCGACACCCTCGAAGACGGTTGCGTAACCGTGCGCGAACGCGACACTATGGCGCAAGTCCGCTTGCCCATCGACAGCCTCGTCGACTACTTCACCGAGCAGTTCAAATATTAATCGAACAATATTTAACACTATAAATGATTAGGGGCAACAAAAGCCGAACGCTCTAAAAATCGTTCGGCTTTTCCATATTGTGTATTATGCAAGAAAAATTCTAGCATGCGTCATATATTTTTAATCGATATGAAATCAAGGTTGATAGAGCCATCTATCAACCTTGATTCTATTCGCTTTTATTAAGAATTATACTATTTTAATGTACTCAAAAGCAAATAACTACTCCTAACTGTTTAAAACAACAATTTCTACAAATATTAAACTCTTACAATGTCTCTAACACTATAATTTGGATATTTTGCCATAAACCTTTGCAATGCTATTGCTTCGCTTTTTGCATGTACAAAAGTTGTCCCGTGATCGTGCACAACTTTCCACATTACAGCATCACCTTCATAACTCGAAAAACCGTCCATTTTATTCCCTCCTATAAATACTTTCTAAAATACTGTTTTGCTTTGAACTTACTGCTTAATTGACTTGCTAATAATCTTACGTTATTCCTCTATGTCGATACCCAATTCGACCATTTTTGATATAATTTTGTCCGCCGAAGATTGGTTTGTATTATCAACAGCAGCTGCATTTACATCGCCTGTAAACAATTGTGTATCATACAACCACTTATCGCTCGCCTTAACCTTATCGGATTCAAATAAATCCGCAACAATTGCAAGCGGTATACCATATAACGAATGATTGATATTTTGCAGGTATGCCAAAAACTGATTAGATCTTCCGTCAACATTCATCATTCTTTTAAAGCTAGCAATTGCTTTATGATTTATAGAATTGAAATCCACCCCTTCTGTAAATCTTTTGGAATACTCGGCAAGATAGTATGACAACTTTTCAATATCGAAGTACATCCCCTGCTTTTTCAAGTTTTTCATATTCTTCATTGATTTCAAATAATCTCTAAAAAATATGATTTCAGCATCTCGTGCAGCATAATTAAAAAATGTGATTGTGCCGGATGAGCCTGTAAACCACTTTTCACTTTTTGTAAACGGCCACATGATTTCTTCCTCCTTATTTTTTTTTGATAATTTAATTGTAATAGAATTATAGTTCTATGTCAACATCAAATAGAAAGATAGTTCTAAAATTTTATTATGGTGTTTGGTGAACGATTGCAACAATTAATGAAGGAAACAAAAACAACACAAGTCGTATTGGCAAAAGCAATCGGCTATACTCAACGTGCTGTTTCAAAATGGATTAATAACCAAGCGAAACCAACGGCAAGCGCAATTTATAAATGCGCAAAGTTTTTCGATGTATCCAGTGATTATTTAATTGGATTATCCGATATTTGAAAAAACTTTTATATTATATGCTTTTGCAATACGAAACGCCACCGAATCGGTGGCGTTTCTGCTTTTTAAGCACATTAAAAATCGACATTCTTACACTTATTTCTTTTTGAAGAACGAGAACAGGCCTTTCTTTTCGTACGGTTTTACGTCCACTTCGCCGACGTTGTAACCGTCCTTTTGAATTGCGTTTTTGATGACGTCGACGTCAACGTTATCCTCGCAAATTACGACGGTTTTGCCCTCGACATGCGACGACGTAACTTTTTTGATGTTTGCCGCCTTGCGCACCGTGTCGTTGACGTGACTTTCGCACATACCGCATTGCATACCTTCAACTTTGAGTGTAATTTCTTTCATACCGACCTCCGAAATAAATGAGATTTTGATTTCACCAAAAGTATAGCACCGAACGGCGAATTGTCAAGAAAATATGAATGATATTTCATATTGAATATGTTTTTATTAATGAATAGAGTAAACAATAACTATGGGTTAGTTAATGTTTAGAAAAAAAAGATAGGATTGTTAAAAAATTTATAATTAGAAGAATGTTTGGGGGTGAGATTTATTTTTGTATTTGCAAAAACGTCTGATTGAGATGAAGTTTGAAACTCGCACATTTTACTCTCATAAAACTGTGCCAAATCGATGGATAACGCGAATATTTTTGTATTTGCAAAAACGTCTGATTGAGATGAAGAACAAGAAAGGCACGGCTTGAATCAAAACCCAGTGTACATAAGCGTACACGATTTTGAGGCAAGCCGTGCCTGACGCAGTTATTCGCTCAATCAGGCGTTTTTGCCGCCGTAGGCGAGTTTCAAACGTTCCGACCCCGACAAAATAATCTTCCTTATGCGGATATTCTTGGGGGTAACTTCGAGCATTTCGTCGTCGTTGAGGAACTCGATGGCTTCTTCGAGGCTGAATTTGCGAGGCGTGTTGAGGCGCAGGGCTTCGTCTGAACCTGCGGCACGCATATTGGTGACGTGTTTACGCTTGCAGACGTTGACGCGAATGTCCTCGTTCTTGGGCGACATACCGACGACCATACCCTCGTAGACGGGGGTTTGAGGGTCGATGAACAAAACGCCTCTGTCTTGTGCGTTGAAAAGTCCGTAAGTTGCGGCTTCACCCGTTTCGTATGCGACGAGCGAGCCTGTAAATCTGCGAGGAATTGGTCCTTTGTAGGGCGCGTAACCCGCAAAGAGTTGGTTCATAACGCCCTCGCCTTTGGTGTCCGTCAAAAACTCGTTTTTGAAGCCGAACAAACCGCGCGCGGGCACTTTGAATTCCATACGGATACGGCTGCCTTGCGGATTCATCGTGACGAGTTCGCCCTTTCTTACGCCCATACGTTCCATAACCGAACCGACGCAATCGGTCGGCACGTCGATAAAGAGTTGTTCCATAGGCTCACACTTTACGCCGTCGATGTCCTTGAAGATGACCTTCGGGGTGCTTACGCCGAACTCATACCCTTCTCTGCGCATGGTTTCGATGAGAATGGAAAGGTGCATTTCGCCTCTGCCGCAAACCTTGAACGTATCGGGAGTTTCGGTTTGATACACTCTCAACGAAACGTCTTTCAAGAGTTCCTTGAACAACCTTTCACGCAAGTGACGAGAGGTGACAAACTTGCCTTCCTTGCCTGCGAACGGACTGTCGTTGACGCAGAAGTTCATTTCGATAGTGGGTTCGCCGATTTTGACGAACGGCACGGGGTCGATTTTTGCAGGCGAACAAATAGTGTTGCCGATGGTGATGTTTTCTATACCGCTGAAACAAACGATGTCGCCCACCATAGCGTTTTCGACGGGAACACGTTTGAGTCCTTCGATTTGGAAAAGGTTGACGATTTTGCTCTTGTACGGGGAAATGCCGCTGTGATAGTCGCAAACCACGACTTCCTTTGCCATATCCACCTTGCCTCTTTCGATTCTGCCTATGCCGATACGACCGACGTATTCGTTGTAGTCGATTGCGGACACGAGAAGTTGCAATTCGCCGTTCTCATCGCCTTCGGGTGCGGGGATATAATCGATAATGGTGTCAAAAAGCGGTTTGAGGTCTTTGCCGGGCACGTTGTAGTCGCGAGTTGCGGTAGCTTGTTTTCCGCTGCAATACAAAATGGGGCTTTGAAGTTGCTCGTCGCTCGCATCGAGGTCGAGCAAGAGTTCGAGCACCTCGTCGCCGACTTCGGAAAGTCTTGCGTCGGGCTTGTCGATTTTGTTGACTACAATGATTATTTTAAGTCCCAAAGCGAGTGCTTTTTCGACGACGAAACGCGTTTGAGGCATAGGACCTTCTTGCGCGTCGACCAAAAGCACGACTCCGTTGACCATCTTCAAAACACGTTCGACCTCGCCCGAAAAATCGGCGTGTCCCGGTGTGTCGATGATGTTGATTTTCGTACCGTTGTAGTGGATTGACGTATTCTTTGCAAGAATCGTGATACCTCTTTCTCTTTCGAGGTCGCCCGAGTCCATAACGCATGTTGCGACCTGTTGATTTTCTCTGAAAGTACCCGATTGTTTGAGCATACCGTCCACGAGCGTGGTTTTGCCGTGATCGACGTGGGCGATGATTGCGATGTTTCTCAAATCGTTTCTGACCATATTGAGCCTTCTTTTTCCTACGTTTCGGCGCATGTTGTGCGTCGTTTGGCGTGTTTAAGCGTATTTTAGGGCGTTTTTTTGCGCCTTTTGAAACGCTTTTTCGCACGCAAAATCGTGTATTCCTATATAAAACTTTGATATATTAGCACACTTTTTATACGCTTGGCAAATCGTTGCGAAAGAAAATCGAAAAAATATAACTCGTTTCAAGCGAATTTTCTCGTTTTCAATACCTCTCAAAGCGTTGCACCGAAGTTTATTTGTGCTATAATGTGTGCGCAAGGATAAATCGCATATGAAAAGTTTGACAGAACTGTACAAAACCGGACGCGGACCGTCGAGTTCGCACACTATGGGCCCCGAAAAAGCCGCAAAACTGTTTATGGAACGCAACAAGAGCGCGTATTCGTTCAAGGTTATCCTCTACGGCTCGCTGGCAAAGACGGGAAAAGGACACGGCACGGACGTCGTGCTCAAAAAAACGTTTACGAAACCCGTGGACGTCGTTTTCGACTATGAAAACGAACATCTGCCCCACCCGAACACTATGGATTTGTTCGCCATTGACCTTAACGGCAAGATTACGGACTCGTGGCGCGTGTTCAGCGTGGGTGGCGGCGCAATCGAGGTCGAGGGCGAAAGTTCGATAGACCCGCCCGAAGTCTACCCTCACCATACGTTCGAACAAATAAGAGCGTATTGCGACGAAAACGAAATAACCATTCCGCAGTACGTCGAACGCTTCGAGGGCGCGCAAATCCGCGACTATCTCGCAACTATTTGGGAAACTATGAAAAACGCAATCAAGCAAGGCTTGAAAGCGAGCGGCGTGCTTCCCGGCGGTCTAAACACCGAGCGCAGAGCAAAGATACTTTATCAGCAACGCCATATAGACGAAACGCCGCAAACGAAGGAAAATCGCCTCGTTTGCGCATACGCTTTTGCAGTCAGCGAGCAGAACGCTTCGGGCGAAATTATCGCAACCGCCCCAACCTGCGGCGCGTGCGGTATTCTTCCCGCCGTCCTTAAATACGAGCAAGACGCGCACAACTATTCGGACGATATGATTATCAACGCGCTCTGCACGGCAGGCATAATCGGCAATATCGTCAAAACGAACGCCTCGATAAGCGGCGCGGAATGCGGCTGTCAAGCGGAATGCGGCACTGCGTGTTCTATGGCAGCGGCGGCTCTTGCGGAACTTTTCGGAATGGACTTCGACCAAATCGAGTATTCCGCAGAAGTTGCGATGGAACATCATCTCGGCTTGACTTGCGACCCCGTTGCAGGACTCGTGCAAATCCCGTGTATCGAAAGAAACGCGGTTGCGGCAATGCGCGCGATAAATGCCGTGTCGCTTGCGAGTTTTCTCACCACTTCTCGTCAAATATCCTTTGACGCGGTTGTCGAAACGATGTATCAAACGGGAAAGGACATCAACGTACGCTATCGCGAAACGTCGGGCGGCGGACTTGCCAAGAGTTACGGCCATTCCCGTCTGCGCCACGCAAAGCGTTACAAAAAGAAATAACGAACGAATAAAGCATTTTAAGCAAAAACCGCATATCTAATGCGGTTTTTTACATAGAAAACATGTTTCTCAACACGCTTTTAAACTTTCGATGCTCATTGTGCTACATTTGGATAGATATCAATAGTTCCATAAACATCAACTATATTTTCTGTTATATCTTTCTTACTGTCAGGAATATAACCATCCGCTGTAAGTTCAACAACTTCACCGTTTTGATATTTTACGGTAACATAATACACACAGTTCTTTAATTTGCCAAACAAATAACTTCCGTAATTGTATTTTGTAACGTTTATCGTTCGATAACACTGGCTATAATCGCCACTCAAACCTTCGTTGTGGTATGTAACTGTTATATCCACGTTTGTAGGAACTAATGTGTAGGCATCCGCTCGTAAAATCGAATCCCATTCATGAATGTAAGGAAAAACGACGCTCTCATCTTTATACTTATCACTACTATATTCTAACTTTTTTGTCGTATCGCCCTTATAAGAAACCGACACTGAAATCACATCATTTTGATGTCCGCCACCCGTGCTATCTTCGTTTGCAACTACTTTAAATGATACACTTCCTTCGTACTCGACAAATCCTGTAATTCTTGATTTTAAATCAATTGTTAGTGAATAACTTGTATACTTTTTACCACCATATGTACCATTACTACTTCCAAATGTTGAAGTTTTTGAAAAAGTAAAAAATTTTTCGAAATCCGACGGCGACGTGAGATGTTGAGTATGCGTAGTGCTTATTGGTTCATCATCAGTATCAATAATGCTATCAATATTGCTATTGCTATTGTTATTAACGTTGCCGCAGGCTGTAAATATAACCAAACAGCAAATAAAAACAAACACAATTATTATAGTTGTCTTTTTCATATGTCCACCTTGAATGTTTTAACAATATAAATATACTTTGAGATTTTAATTGTGTCAATACACCTTGTTAGATATCCTTTCTTATTGAGTGCGTGCGGGGATTTGTTCAACAGCGATTGCTACCGTAGGTCAATCGCGTGCAGCCGAAAGGGGTTCACACGGCATTGCCGTGATGCGATTTTGCCAAAATCGCATAATCCCCCACATTCCTACCAAAATGAAAAACCGCGTTAGATACGCGGTTTTTGCATTTCTGGTGGAAGTGCGGGGATTTGAACCCCGGTCCACCCGACCGTACTCGGCACTTTCTACACGTTTAGTTGGTGATTAAAATTTTTCTAAGTTCGGTTCACCTACAAACCTTGCCTCGATAATCTCGTATTGACAACAACCCTACCGAGAAATCAGATTGCGTTGTCTGTTTTTCTGACGCCGATTGACGAGGAAACAGAAAACCCCGTGTCGACGTGCCGACTTAAATTATGCAGCAAGAGCGAACTCAACAGTAGAGTTCTTTTGATTGTTTTTTGCGTTTAATTTTAACGTTCCGTTTTAACGTAGCCGAGCCTACGACGTGCTTATCCCGCATCAGACCGAATGTCGAATCCAGAACACCCCCGAAAGCGGACAATCAAAAAATCGCTTTGGTGCAATGATTATAGCACATATTATGCAAAAATCAACTCTGTTTTGAAAAATATCTCATTTGATTGCGTTCGATTTGTTTATTTAAAAGTTGCGAGCGATACGGCTCATAACTTGACAAATCGGTGGCTTGGACGGATAATATATACAATAATTTGATAGATATATTAGACGGCGCGGCAGACAATGTGTTTGCGGCGTTGTCGGATTCTATGAAGGAGATGTGATTATGTTTGAAAAACTCGATAAAATCAAGCCTGCAATCAAGCATTTGGTGCAAGAACTTCTCAAAGAATACGCCTATGCTTCCGTGCTTGCGGTCGAGGACGAAAATCGCGGCTGGCGAATAAGCCGCACGGGCAAAAGAATAAACAGTCAAGGCTTGGGCGGCGGCTGTGGCTTTGTGGTGAGAGTGTTTGATAAGACGGGTTGCGCCGAGTATTCTTTCAACGAATTTTCCGAAGAAAAGATACCGCAAATACTCAAAGAAATGCGCGAGCGCATTGCGCTTGAAACGAAGAATATTCCCGACGGTATCGTACCGCTTCCCACCCCTATTCCCGAAGACGAACCCGCAACTTTGAAAAAGGTGAGCGCGTTTGAGATTAACCCCAAAGAAATGGGCGACGAAGCGATTTTGGCAAGACTTGAACAAATACGCAACAAGGCGTTGACCGTCGAGGGCGTTTTGGACGCAATCGCTACGATGTCGTACAGAGCGTTCAGAAAGGTGTTTATCTCTGCGCATCGCGACCTCGACCAAACGGTTATGTGGACGAACGGCGCGATTATGGCAATGGCGGCAAGAGGCGAAGAAGTTAAGGACGCATACAAGGGCTTCTCTACCCTCGGCGGCGCGGAACTTCTCGACAAAATGGAAGGCTACGCGGTGCAAGTTGCAAACGAGGCGGTAGAACTTCTAAAAAGCGAACCGATGATCCCCGGCGAATACGAGTGCATTTGCGACCCCGACACGACGGGTATGATCGTTCACGAGGCATTCGGACACGGCGTGGAAATGGATATGTTCGTCAAAGACAGAGCGCTTGCGTCGAGTTTTATCGACCAAAGAGTTGCAAGCGACCTCGTGACTATGCACGACGGAAACGCGGTTGACGACACGGCAACTTGCTGGTTCGACGACGAAGGCACGCTCACGGGCGACACCATCGTTATCTCGAACGGATTTTTGCAACGCGGTATGTGCGACGCGCTGTCGGCAAGCAGACTCGGCGTAAAACCGACTGGCAACGGCAGACGCGAAAGTTACGAACGCAAAGTGTACACGCGTATGACCAACACCTATTTCGAGGGCGCAAAAGAAGGCGTTACCCCCGAAGATATGATTGCTTCCGTCAAATACGGATTCTTGCTCGAATCGCCGTCGAGCGGTATGGAAGACCCGAAAAACTGGGGTATTCAATGTATGGTTACAAGAGCAAGAGAGATTAAAGACGGCAAACTCACGGGCAAAGTGTTCTCGCCCATCGTGCTTACTGGCTACGTTCCCGACCTTCTCAAATCGGTAAGTATGATGAGTTCGAGCCTCGTGACCTGCGGAAGCGGATTCTGCGGCAAGGGTTACAAGGAATGGGTCAAAGTGTCCGACGGCGGTCCGTATATGAAAGCGCGCATTAGACTTGGTTGAGAGGTGACGTTATGATAGACAACATCAAAAAAGCATTATCCGAACTTAATATAACTCGTTGGCGTATCAACGAGGTCAAAGAGGAATCGGCGGAACTGTTTTTCGTCAAGCATACTCTTGACACAAGACGTATCAAAGACACACATAAATGCACCGTCACTGTGTACAGAGAGTGCGAAAAGAACGGCAAGAAACTGGTGGGCAACACCAATGCAAACGTAATCGCTTCTATGACGTACGACGAGGTGAAAGACGCAATCGAGAGCGCGTACTACGCCGCGCAATTTGCGATGAATCCTTATTTCGCACCGCCCGCAAAAGTCGTGTCCGACACGATTTACAAGCACAACAAACTCGCAACCGCACCGCTCGCCGAAAGCGCGGGTAAAATGGCGGCGGCAGTGTTCTCGCAAGACACCAACGAGCACGCATACATCAATTCGACGGAAGTGTTCTGCCACAAGACATTCACTCGCATTATGACGTCGGAAGGCACGGACGTTTCCTTCACCGACGCAGTTTGCAAAGGCGATTACGTCGTGCAATGCAAGAGCCCCGAAGACGTTGAACTCATCAATCAATTCGAGTACGACGACGTAAACACCGACGCTCTCAAAAAAGGCGTGAAGGAATATCTCGACTTCGTATACGACAGGGCTTTGGCGCAAAGAGTGCTCAAAAGCGGCAAATACGACGTGATTCTGAGCGGCAAAAACCTTGCGGAAGTGCTGTCCTACTACGAAGAAAAATCGGCGGCGGATATGATTTACCCCGGTTATTCATCGTGGAGAACGGGCGACGGTGTGCAAGGCGACGTCAAGGGCGACGCACTCGACCTTACTATGGTTGCGACGAGACCTTTCAGCGGCGACGGCATAAAAATGCAAGACCTCACGGTCGTAAAAGACGGCAAACTTTCGGCAATACACGGAAGCACCCCCTTCTGTCGCTATCTCGACATAGAGCCGACCGGCGCATACGAAAAAGCAAAATGCGACAACCTCGGCAGCATATCTTTTGAAGATATGAAGAAAAAACCTTGCCTTTGGGCGGTTGCGTTTTCCGACTTCCAAATGGACGCGTTCTCGGGGCACTTCGGCGGCGAAATCCGTCTTGCCTACCTCATCGAAGACGGCAAAGTAACACCGGTTACGGGCGGCTCGATAAACGGCAACCTCATCGAAGCGCAACAAAATATGACGTTCTCGACGGAAAGATTCTCGTCCTCAAACTACGAAGGCCCTTATGCGGTCAAGTTTACGGATATAGCGGTCGCAGGCACGGCGGACTAACGGCAACGTCGATTATTCTAAAAGCGATAATTCGATTTGTGGCGAAGTCCAACTTTGCGCAAAAAAGGCAACACTGAAAACGTACAATTGCCTTAAAAACGGTGATAAACTAACAAAAAATCCTCGCAAGTAGCGAGGATTTTTTTGTGTATTTTGCATTTATCCGATGTTTATATTGCGATTTTGTTTGCAAAAACATCGTTTTGTTAATTTTATTTCTAAACTGACAAGGTCGGCAAAGAGCCGTCTTTTGCGATTTGTTTCAGCATCTCGCCAAAGCCTTGCATGTCTTTGATTTGATACTGCATATGGTTTCATATTGCCCTTTTGGGGCTTAATTTCGCTTTCAGCCTTTTGCGAAAGTGCGGATTTTTGCGACGTTGGAGTTCATACTCGCCCTTCCCACCGTTTCAAAAGCGAGTTTCTTCAACCCGCTAACCTTTTGACTATGTTCTTTAAGCATAGCATCAGGGTCAGGATAAACGCCCAAATCCGCCGTTATGCCCTCGCTTTGAACGTAGGTGTCGCAATAGTTGAAATAGAGCGTGGGATTGTCGAAATCCTTAACCGCCACGCCGTAGCCCACGAACGAGCCGTCCGCTTTTGCCTTGTGCGCCTTTTTGAGGCCTTGAAGATAGGCTTTGTCGAGAATGAATCCTTCGAGATTGTACCATTTGCCGCCACACTTGACTTCCACCCAACTGTGAAGAATGTCGCGCGGCGCGCTTTTGTACACAAATCCCGTCATCGCGCCCTTTTGCAAAATCTTGTCTATGTAAAAACAATGTAGTCTACACTCAACGCCGCAAACGCGCAAAAGAGCCATAAACAGCGTGCCTTTGGTGTTGCACTGTCCGTAGCCGTCTGCAAGCACTTTGGATGCCGAGATGTAATCGCCGACATTGTAGCCGAAAAGTATTTCGTCCTTGACAAAATTGTATATCTCTGCGATTTTTTCTTTTTCATCGAGATGATTCCAGCCTCTCTGCTTGACGAGAGATTTGATTTTGGGGTTGGAAAAATCGAGCATTTTGGTTTCTTTCAAGTATTCGTTCATAAACACCTCGCTTGTTTGTTGCACTATTATTCTATATTTATGCGCGCGCGTTGTCAACAAA
>CAVFCJ010000028.1:10088-16453 GCA_963620965.1 bacterium | reverse complement strand
GTTATTAATTTTTCATTATTAATTAAAAAGCACTCGCATTTGCGAGTGCCTTTCGTTTTTTACTTGTTTGCATTGAGGATTGCAAAACTCTTTTTGTTTTGTTTATACAAGGATTTGAACACCTCGAAGCCCTTGTCGTAAACTTTCTCTTTTAACTCAAAGTTGGGGTTAAATGTCTTTTTTGCGGGGATAAACTTCTTTATCTCGTCAAAAGAGGGGATAATACCCAAGCCTACGCCTACGCATGCCGCCGCTCCTACCGCGCCGATGTTTTGCGGATTGTCAACGGTTTCGATGACGTGGCCGGTGATGTCTGCAAGCACTTGGCAAGTGAAGTCCGAAAGCGCGCCGCCACCGACAAATCTAATTACGTCGGAGGGTTTGACTTTCTTTGCTGAGGCTTCGAGCATCCAGCGTTTGTGATAGCAAATGCCTTCAAGCACCGCACGGATAAGTTCGGTTTTGCCCGTTTCGAGGCTGATGTTGAAGAACATACCTCTCGCGTTGGGATCTTCGAACGGACAACGGTTGCCGTGAAGCCACGGCGTGAAGATTACGCCGCCGCTTCCTGCGGGAATGTCGTCTACGATTGAAGTCATATAAGAGAAGAGGCTGAGGTATTTGCTTTCGATGTCGTCTGTGACGTGTTTCTTTTGGATGTAGATTCCGCACTCGTCGAGGGCGATGTGGTCCTTGACCCATTCGAAGCATTTGCCCGACGTTTCGAGTTCGGCAAAGTAGTTGTATTTGCCGGGTTGCGCCGCAACGACGGCCGCAATCATCGACGATACGTCAACGGTGGGTTTGTCGGTGATTGTGCCGACCCATCCCGACGTGCCACTGTAAATGTGAGTGTCGCCAAGTCCCGTCGAGCCTGCGCCTACGCCGATAAGGTTTGCGTCCATACCTCCGCCGTACACCTTGATACCTTTGACGAGTCCGAGTGCTTCTGCCGCCTTTTCGGTGAGAGTGCCTGCGCATTCGGTGGATTCGATAAGGCGCGGCATATGCTTGATGTTAATGCCGAACATCTTGCACATCGACTTGCTTATGCACTTGTTTTTGAGGTCGTACAGCATTGTGCCGAACGCCGAGTCATGCGTGAGGACAAATTCGCCCGTCATACGCGCAATGAGAAATTCCTTGACATCGAGCCACTTATATACGCGCGCAAAATTTTCGGGTTCGTTGTTTTTGAGCCAGAGATATTTCCAAAGCGGGTCTTTCACACTGAGGGGAGCAGCGC
Source organism: bacterium (assembly GCA_963620965.1). Classification (GTDB taxonomy): domain Bacteria; phylum Bacillota; class Clostridia; order Christensenellales; family CAG-917; genus CAG-475. Next base: position 15,207 of record CAVFCJ010000028.1, on the reverse strand, counting down.
CGGTTATGGCGAGGGATTTGAGAAGCCTGAATACGTTTGCGCCTTCGATTTGAAGCCCGAATTTCAGACCGTCCTTGATTTCCTTCGTTGCGCGTTGATCCATATAACTGAACGCGCGATGTACGGGTACGCCGTCGCGATCGACAAGCACCAAACCTTGCGCTTGCGAGCAGAATGATATGCCTTCGACCTGTTCGGGTCTGACGGACGAGTTTTCAAAAATGCGACGAGTGGTCGCTTTCATAGCGTCCCACCATTCTTCGGGGTCTTGTTCCGCACCACCGCCGGGAAGGACGTAAAGTTGATAGCCTTGCGAAGCTGCCGAGAGAATTTTTATGCTCTTGTCTATTTCGATAAGACAAGTTTTGATGCCTGTTGTGCCTACGTCGTAGGCTAGAACGTAATTGCTCATATTCCACCTTATGTATAAGATACACATAGTATAACACACGCAAAAAATCGTGTAAATAGACTATTTGTCAAATATTTGAAAAAATAATACAACAAACGCAATTTGTATGAATTTTCGACTGTTTTGGCAGTAAAAGAGTCGACTTCAGTGCTGAAATGCAATCGTTTTTCGATAAAATTAATCAATATCGCTAAAATATGAAACGGAAGAAATAGATTGAAAGCATAAAAGCGTCAGATATGGACTTTTTGCGGATTATTTTGCGAGTTTTGAGGCTTTAAGCGCAAGCACGATGGGTGGCGTGATGAGCGAGAAAGACACAACCTCGACGGCGAAGTTCACGCCGAACCAAGCAAGGACGTATTCGACCGTGACGACGGTGTTTTGCGCAATGGACGTGCCGTTGAAAAACAATAGGGTGAATATCGCGACGAACAGGGTGTTTGTGACAACGCCGAGTGCGGCGGAAAAAGCATATATAAATTGATTTGTCAAAATTTCGCGCCCCTCTTTTTTCTTGTCGAGATCGTGATTTTTTGCGGCGTTATTTTGAGGTTTTTCGACCTCGTTTGTCGTGTTTTCGAGGGAAGAATCAATGGTATTTTCATGTGCGGTTTGGCGCATATATTCGTAATTGCACGTCCGTTTAATACGCGCGTAGAAAGCGCATTTTTGAAGTCCGTATCTCGTGAAATAGCAAACAACCGAAATGAGTACTCTCGGCACGATGCACACGAGCGGATTTTGAAAAATCGGCGCGACGGGGGATGCGGCTTTCGTGGTGAACCACGCGATATAATTGACAAGTCCCATCATAATTCCCATTGCTAGCGAGGTCTTGAAAGACGCGACTTGCGCAAGGATAATCGTCGGCAAAATCATAAGCGCAAGGGTTATCGTGCCGAACTGTACGGGGACGAAACAAAAGATTATCGTCAGCGCGAGCATAAGCGCGAGAAGAGTGATGTTCTTGATGTTTTCGAGTCTTTTTCTTTGCATAATAACCTAAACTGTTTATTTGCCGATTCGTTTGATAAGTTGATTATATGCTCTTATTGCGTCTTTGTCAAACTTATATAAAAGCGTATTTGTGCGATTGCGGGCGATTCGTTTATGATTGCAAAATACGGTGTTTATATATTTGAATCGTAACGATAAAACCGCTTTTTCGACAATAAAAGTTTTGACGTTTTTCGACGGCATAAGAAATAATAGTGCCTTTTGTGCACCGAAAAAGAAAAATTGCGCACAATGAATTTGTTAAAATTGCGGTATGAAAAACCATATTCTCACCGCCAAAAGAAAAGTGTTTCCGACTTTCGATTTGAAGATGAGTGCAAAAACGGCAGTTGCGTTCACCTTCGAAGGTCTTGCGTTATTCTTGTTTGCAAGCGTGCCGTCTTTCGGGTTTGCGTTTTCGCTCGCGCTGTTTTGCGCTCTCGTTTTCGCACGGCAAAACATACTTGCCGTATCGCCTTGTTTCCTCATCGCAAACGTCGTTTTCACGCCGGATTGGCGTATGCTTTTGTATGCGCTTGCTCCCGTTGTGATACTTATTGCTTTGTATGTCCTATTTTATAAGTTTCGCAAAAACGTGCCCCTTTGGTCGATTGCCCTTTGTGCGTTTTTAGGTATGATTCCCTACGTTGCGTGCGGTTGCGTTTTCGATGGCAATTATTTAAGATTCGGACTGTCGGCGTTGTTTGCCGTAGTGATGACTTTTTGCTTCGGCATTTGCGCATATGCGGTGTTCGTACGCTCGATTCTGCACAGGGCAACCGTTGACGAACTTATATGCGGCGGTATAACTCTCGCTGTCACGGGTTACGCACTGTCGGGCGTTGGCGGCTACGGCTTTTATGCTTACGGCGCAATGTTGTCTTTCTGTGTGCTGTTTTGCTCTGTTTGTTTCAAGCCGCAAACGACACTTTTCGTGGGAATACTGCTCGGTGCGGGTATGAGCGTTGCAAGGTGGAATATGACTTATCTCGGTGCGGCGGTCGCGCTCGCAACGGCGGCAGTTGCATTTTCGCCGTTTACAAAGTGGTCGTCCGCACTCGCAATCGTTGCAATCGAGAGTATAGAGTGGCTGCTCGAAGCGTATTCGGGCGCAGGGTGGCAATCTCTTGCTATGTGTGCAGTTGGCGTGGTTTGTGCGCTGTGCGTTCCATCCTCCGTAACCACCAAAATCAAAGGACTTGCGAAAGGGGACAACCGCAGAGCATACACGGGCGTAGTGAACAGACGAGGCAGAGAACTCGCCGCAAGGCTTTCGTCCGCTTCCGACGTGTTTTACGATATGTCCAAAAATCTCGAACAGGTTGCGCAAACATCGTCCGAGTGTTCCCCCGACAAACTCGCAAAAGAGGTTGCAAAAAGTTTTTGCGGACGTTGCCGCGACAGAGAGATATGTTTTGCTGCGCTCGGCTCGGATACGGCAAGCGTACTCTTGCCTATGGCGGACGCGGCGGTCAACAGAGGCAAGGTTACGATTCTCGATATGCCGCCGTTTGTGACGAGCAGATGCTCCAATATGCACTCGCTCGCCTCTGCGATAAACACGAGTGCAGAAGCGTACAAAAAGAGAATGGGCGAGGCAAAGAGCCTCGTTGCGTGCAAAAGTTTGATGTCCGAGCAGTTTGCGGGGGTTGCGCTTGTTCTCGATTCGCTTGCGACCTCTTGCGCCGAGCAAGTCAATTTTGCTTCCGACGACGTGGAACTTCTCAAAAGCGAACTTCTCAAACACAATGTCGTGGCAAGCGAAATCGTGATATGCGGCGAAGGCTCGAAATCGAGCGCGACGTTGCTCGTTAGAAATTCGGATGCGCAAAAAGCCGTCATTGCGAAAATTTTATCGAAAAATCTCGGTTGCAAAATGGAAGTGTCCAAAATTCAGGACAAAGGCTCGCAAAAGGCGATACATCTCGACTGCGCGCCCATTTACGAAGTGGCGTTCGGCACTGCGCAGAAAAGATACGGCGATGAAAGCGAAAGCGGCGACACCGTCAGCGTGCTTTGTCCGTCGAGAACTCGCCGACTTTTTGCCATTTGCGACGGTATGGGACACGGAAGCAACGCAAGCAAAACCAGCAAAAACGCCGTGCGTATGATTGAAAGTTTCTACCGCGCGGGCATAGAATCCGGCATAATTTTAAGCCTTGCAAACAAGTTGCTCAAAATAGGCGCGGAAGATATGTTTTCCTCTCTCGACATCGCGGTGCTCGATATGCAGTCGGGCGGTCTTGACGTCGTGAAACTCGGCTCGGCAAGCAGTTTCATCATTCGCAAAGAAAACATCGAAATGCTCACTTGCACCTGCGCACCCATAGGAATCGTGGACGACGTTGAGAGCATAACGTCGCGCTATCAACTTTTCGACGGCGATATGCTTCTTATGATGAGCGACGGCGTGTTCGACGTGCTCGACGGTTCGGGCGTTTGCGAAGCGATTGACGAAATCGACACGCAAAATCCCCAAACGCTTGCCGACGCAATCCTCGAAAAAGCACTGCAAAATGGCGCAAACGACGATTGCACCGTGCTTGCAATGCGGCTTTTTATGGTGTAAATCAATTCATCAAATTCTTTATTTCATATGTAGTTGGCTTATCTGGTTTAGGTTCGTCGGTCGTAGGATTGCGATTTATTTGTCTTAGATCAATGACGTCAAATAAAAGTCGCAAAGAAAAAATGGTAATAGGACCTATTAGAGTAAGTGCGGGAATTGCCCCTTCGCATAGGCAAACGATCATTGAGACTAATGCGGCTAAAATGATAACAACCAATGTTATCATACGGGCAATCAAAACTTTTTTATTCTTCTGTTTTTTGAATAAGAATAAAACGACTTCAAGTATTATTGATGGAAACATATATACTACCTCTCAAAAAAAGTGCGTCCCGATTGAGGGACGCACCCAAACAGTACATTCCTCAATTGTTGCGACACAACCTCGTACTATGAGTAAAGAGAAGTACTAATTTGGCGATAGTACCCCATAGCACGAATATTAAGTTGTGTCGCATTTTTAAGTTTACAACAGTTTCAAATGTTTTGCAATAGGTGTTTGTCAAATGTATAAATGTTTTGCGTGACATAATGTGTTGTGTTTTTTGTCCGTTTGCTGTATAATTGCCGTATGGCAAACGATATTCAAATAAATTTGAATAAGTTTTTTGAAAATCCGTCTTTTTCGGGAAAGAGAATAGGCGTTGCGCTCAGCGGCGGCAGAGATTCCGTCGCGCTTGCCTATGCGCTCAAAACGGCGGATATTCCTTTGATTGCAATCAACGTCGAACACGGAATTAGAGGCGAAAACAGCCTTAAAGACAGCAAATTCGTTGCGGATTTTTGCAAAAAATACGACATTCCGCTGTTGAGTTTTTCGCTTGACGTGCCGTCGTTTTGCGAGGGAAACGGTTACACGACGGAGCAAGGCGCGCGCATTTTACGATACGAGATTTTCGACAAGGTTCTTGACGAGGGCAAATGCGACTATATCGCGCTTGCGCACCACGCCGACGACCAAGCGGAAACGATTTTTATGCGCATAATTCGCGGTACTGGCGTCAGAGGTCTTTGCGGTATGAAAGAGGTGAGCGGCCGCTATATTCGTCCGCTTCTCAACTGCACGAGAGAGGATATAAACGCCTTTGTCGAGCAAAACTCGCTGCCGTTCGTCGAGGACGAAACCAACTCCGATACGG
>CAVFCJ010000028.1:0-10078 GCA_963620965.1 bacterium | reverse complement strand
CCGATACGGCGTACACCCGCAATTTTATCCGCGCCGAACTTTCAAGAATCAAGGAAAAATTCCCGTATCTTTGCACGTCGGTGTCGAGACTTTGCCAAAACGCAAACGAAGTTTGCGACTATATCGACCAAAACACGCCGAGTTTGAAACTCGAAAACGGCGAAGTCGCGGTGAACGTCAAGTATATGGACGGCTCGCTCGAAGGGAAGGAACTCGTGCTGAAAGCGGCAAAACTTCTCGGCGTTTGTCAGGACATAGAGCAACGCCATTTTCCGCTCGTGTTCGACCTTGCAAAAGCGCAAAACGGAAAAAGAATCGAACTTACGCACGGAATCTGCGTGCATAAAGATGGTGAAAACCTCGTTTTTTCAAGGCAAAACGGCACTTGCGGCGATGCAATCGATACGTTCCAAACAAAATTCGAAGTGCGAGATTTCGACGACTTGGGCGTGTCGGTGCAATGCTCGGACAGAAAAGAATACGAGGCGCAAAAGGGCAAGGGCGCGCTTTTTATAGACGGCGACAAAGTGGCGAAAAACGCCGTTTTGAGATACAGAAAAGACGGCGATTTTATTGAAAAATTCGGCGGCGGCACAAAGAGCGTCGGAGACTTTTTTACGGACAAAAAAGTGCCGCTACGAAAAAGAGATTCGCTTGTGTTGCTTGCGAGCGGCAACGAGGTTTTGGCAGCCTTCGGTTTGGAAATTTCCAAAAAGGTCGCAATCGACGAAGATACGAAAAACGTATTGGAACTTGCGAAAAAATAATCGGGTGTACCGAAAACGCACCAAAGAAAATAATATTATGGAGATATAAAAATGTACGGCAAGGAAATCAAAAAAGTTCTTATCGAACGTCAAGACATCGCAAAAAGAGTGAGCGAACTCGGAAAGCAAATTTCAAACGACTATAAGGGCGAATCCGTCACGCTCGTTTGCACGCTAAGGGGCGCAAGCATCTTTTTTGCAGACCTCGTCAGAGAAATCGAAGGCGACGTCGTGATTGACTTCATCGCGGTTTCGAGTTACGGCGCAGGTACGAGTTCGAGCGGCGAAGTGAAGATGATAAAGGACTTGTCTGAACCCATTAAAGACAAAAACGTGATTATCGTCGAGGACATCATCGACACCGGAGTCACGCTTTGTTATCTCAAAAAACTTTTGCTTGCGCGCGCGCCTAAATCGCTCAAAGTCTGCTCGCTCCTCGACAAGCCGTCAAGACGCAGGGTGGACTTCAAGGGCGACTACGTCGGATTTGAAATCGAAAACGAATTCGTCGTCGGTTACGGTCTCGATTATGACGAAAAGATGAGAAACTTCAAAGACGTTTGCGTGCTTGCACCAGAGGTCTACGGTGGCTGAAAAAGAGAATAAACTCAAACTGCTTGCAAGCCTTATAAAGCCCTATGCGACCTTCTACGAAGTGGGCGGCGCGGTGCGTGACGAACTGCTCGGTATAGAGCGGTTTGACATCGACGTTTGCTCAAAACTTAGGGTTGAAGACGTCAAAAAGATATTGTTAAACACCGATTTTGTCGTATCCGACAAAAATCTGCGTATGGGAACGGTGCATATCTCTTGCGGAAAATTTGTGTGCGAATACACGGCTTTTCGCACGGACAGTTACGACACGACAAGTGGCGAGCATACTCCCAAAGACGTTGCTTTCACAACGGATATGAGCCTTGATGCAAGGCGCAGAGATTTCAAATGCAACGCCTTGTATAAAGACGTCGAAACGGGCGAAATCGTCGATTTGCTCGGCGGCGTCAACGACATAAAAAACAAAATTATATCCGCAGCCGACGAGCCGAACGTCGTGTTCGAGGCGGACGGATTGAGAGTCTTGCGCATGGTGAGATTTGCCGCCGAACTCGGATTCGAGGTTGAAAAAAATACCTTTGAAACCGCAAGAAAAAATGCGTGGCGAGTCAAAGATTTGGCGGTCGAGAGAGTGCGCGACGAGTTTGAAAAAATCCTCGTTGCCGATGCAAAGCACAAGGAACTCGGATTGAAAAACGCGCATATCAAGGGCGTTGAAATGCTTGACGAACTCGGAATTCTCGATATGCTTCTTCCCGAACTTGCAATGCTCAAGGACGTGGAACAATCAAAAAAATATCATCTTTACGATGCTTTCAAACACTCGCTTAAAGCCTGCGAGTATGCACAGCCGAGATTGAGATTTGCCGCACTGTTGCACGACGTTGGCAAGGCGGAAGCGATAAGACAAAATGGAAATATGCACGAGCACGCTCGAATAGGTGCGCAAATGGCGGACGAGATTTGCAAGAGATTCAAATTGCCGACCGCTAAAAGAAATAGAATCGTCAAACTTGTGGTTTTGCATATGACGGATATAAACGGCGATACATCTACGGCAAAGTTGAGACGATTCGTTGCGATAAACTATGACGTGATTTTCGACCTTTGCGACCTTATGGACGCCGACGCTATGGCTTCGTCGGGAAAAATCGATCGGGAAAACAGAATCCGAAATGTTGCGCTCGAAATGCAAAAGGACGGTTCGCCGCTGTCGGTGAAGGATTTGAAAATAAACGGAAACGACCTCGTAAATCTCGGCGTGGACGAAAAATCGCGCGCTACGATTCTCAATGAGTTGTGGCTCGATACGGTTATGGATCCTGCGCTCAACGACAGAGATAAGGCTCTTGCGTACGTCGAAAAAAGAATAAAACAGAAAAAAATAAATCGGTAATGGCGATAATGATAATCAAAAAAGTAAATCAAGAAAAAATTGCACAAGAAAAAATTGCAGTAGAAAGCAATAAAATAAAACAGTAAGTGAGGCTGATATGACAGGATTGTATGTTATGATTGCGGTGTGCATTGCGCTCTTAATCGCTTGCATTGCGATGCTTTTGCTCAAAAAAAGCGGTGCAAAGTCCGCTAATACCGAAATTGCGGGCGTAAGAGAGGAGAATGAAAGACTCAAAAACGAAATCGACACCGCTATGAAAATCAACAACTCCATGTTGCTCGGAACGCTCAACGTTCAGTCCGAAAACATAAAGTCGGTGGGCGAGCGTATGGACAGATTTGTGCAAATCACGCAAAGAGGCTTGGAAGAAGTCAAGACACAAACCGCCCAAAGCATAGCCGAGCTTCGAGTGGCAAACGAGCAAAGCATTGCAAATCTCACCGCTCTCAATGCAAACAGTATGAAAGAGATGAAAGAGGACAACGCAAAGCAACTCGAAAAAATGCGCGAAACCGTCGATGAAAAACTCAGCGCAACCCTCGAAACAAGATTCAATCAGTCCTTCAAAATCGTCAACGACAGGCTTGAAGAAATCAATAGAACTTTTTCCGAACTTCAAAACTTGCAGACGGGCGTCAACGACCTCAACCGCATTTTCAAAAACGTCAAAACGCGTGGAACGTGGGGAGAAGTGTCGCTTGAAAATCTGCTTGCGCAAATCCTCGCGCCCGAACAATATCAAAAGCAGGTGCGCATAAAGAGGGGAAGCGAAGATATGGTGGATTTTGTTATTCGTATGCCCGGAAAAGGCGACGAAGAAGTGTTGTTGCCCATTGACGCCAAGTTTCCCGTCGAGGACTACGCACGCCTTGTCGAAGCGTCTGAAAAGGGTGACACAGACGGCGTGGAAGTGGCAAGCAAGGCTCTTGCGGCTCGCGTGAAGGGCGAGGCTATGAGCATAAGAGACAAGTACGTTAATCCGCCCAAAACCACCGATTTTGCGATTATGTATCTGCCCACCGAAGGCTTGTATGCGGAGGTTATCAAACGCGAAGGACTTGTCGAGGACATTCAAAACAAATTTAGAATCGTTGTGTGCGGACCGACCACTATTGCGGCGTTGCTCAACAGTTTGCAAATGGGATTCAGAAGCGTTGCAATCGAAAAACGAAGCACAGAAATAGGCAAACTTTTGCAGGGATTTATGAGCGATTTTGCACTGTTTACGAAGTACTTAAAGCAGACGGGCGACCGTTTGGACACCGTGAAAAAGTCGCTTGAAAACGCCGAAGAACGCACGAGAATCATCGGCAAAAAACTCAACAAAGTCAACAGCCTTTCCGACGAAAAAGGACCTGATATGGAACAACTTATAGCGTCGTCTACAGATGACGAAATCACGTTTGAGGACGGAACGTATGAAGGCTGATTTGCACATCCACACAAACAAAAGCGACGGATCTCTCTCTCCGAGAGAAGTCGTGCGCTGGGCAAAAAACAAGGGCTTGGACGTTATGGCAATCACCGACCACGACACCGTGGCAGGACTTGACGAAGGGCGTGACGAGGCGAAAAAAGTCGGCATAAAATTTGTCGACGGAATCGAATTAAGCACCTTTTCAATTTGCGAAATCCATATTTTAGGATACAATATCGACTACAAAAACCCCGATTTTGTGCAAGAACTGCAAAAAGTACAGGATATGCGCAAGGGTAGAAATATCCGCATAGGACAAAAACTCAAAGACCTCGGAATTGACGTTGACATCGACTTTTCGGCAAGCGGACTCGGACGTATGAATATGGCGCGCCAACTCGTGAAAGAAGGGTATTGCAGAGATATTAACGACGCTTTCGACAGATACCTTAAACCCGGGGCGAAAGCGTATTGCGAGGCAAGAAGGCTTACGCCCGTCGAGGCGGTGAAACTCATAAAAAAATACGGCGGTTTCGCTTCCGTTGCGCACCCCAAAAAATACTTGCTTGACAAACGTCTCGATATGTTGCTCGGAGGGCTCAAACAATTCGGGCTCGACGGAATGGAACTCAATTATCCCTCGCACAACGAGCAGGACAAAAAGAACTTTGCAACACTTATGGAAAAGCACCGCTTGTTGCCTACGGGTGGAAGCGATTTCCACGGCGACGAGGACAAAAATTTTGTCTATGAACTCGACCAAAGAACGGCAAGAAGATTGCGTGTTTAGCCGAAAAATTTCCGCTAAACGCGCAATCAACTATATCGTTGCTTGTCGCAACGGTGAAATTCTCGCTGTGCGAGAGTGAAATCCTCACTACGTTCGGGTGAAATCCACGCTGTGCGTGGGTTGAGGAAGATTTGAAATCAATTCTTCCGTTTGTCATTGCGAGGAGCAACATCGTTGCGACGTGTAGGTCATGGCGAAGCCGCATTACGCTACGCTGGATTCCCACGCTTACGCTCGGAATGACGAGAGGGCGGGACACCCGCGCCTGATTGTGTCTGCGACACAGTGATATTGCGGCAAAGCCGCAGTGAAATTCTCGCCTTGCGGAAGTGAAATTGTGACTTGTGTTACAATGAAATTGCGGCAAAGCCGCAGTTGAGGAAAATTTGAATATTAGAATATAAAAAATAACCACTAACAGCAGCAATGCCACAGTTAGGGGTTATTTGAATTTTTTTGCTTATTATCCGCCTATTTTGTCGATTATCCGTCTAATATTCCGTCTTTATTTCGCTTTATTCCACGTTATTTTATGCCTTTTACGTCGTAGCCGGCGTTCTCGACGGCAGACTTCAAGACGGAATCGTCTACGTTTGTCGCGAGCGTGACGACAGCGTTTTTATCGTCGAGCGATACCTCGACTTCCGTTACGCCGCTTACCTTTGAAAGTGCTTCCTTGACGTGCTTTACGCAGTGCATACACATCATTCCTTCGATTGAAATTGTTTTTTGCATAGTGTTTCCTTCCTTTTGATTATTTTGTGCCGAATCGGTTTGATTTTCGCTCGCAATATCATCGTTTGCGTTTTCGCCGCTTGCTTCGTTTGTCGCTTGATTTTGGTTGTTTTCTGTGCCGGAAACGTCGATATTTTGCGTGCTTTCTGCAGTTATAGTTTGAGTTTGCTCGCCGTCTTTATGCGCGGATTCGTTTGATTTTATCGCTTGTATAACCTCGTTCACGTTGAAATTTACGGGCGGTTTTTTGCGCTTGGTGTGCTTGTTCAAATTGACGAGGTTGAGCCTCAAAGCGTTGAGTACCACGCATACGCTCGAAAGGCTCATCGCGCCCGCGGCAATCATAGGATTGAGCGTGATGTTTATCGGATTAAAAGATAGCACGCCCGCCGCAATCGGTATGCAAATGACGTTGTATATGAACGCCCAGAATAAGTTTTCTTTGATATTGAGAAGGGTACGCCTCGAAAGCGTGACGGCTTTTGCCACGTCCGAAAGGCTCGACTTCATAAGCACGACGTCCGCGCTGTCTATGGCGATGTCCGTGCCTGCGCCGATTGCTATGCCGACGTCCGCGCGAGAGAGAGCGGGCGCGTCGTTGATTCCGTCGCCGACCATAACGACTTTGCCGTACTTTTTGAGGGAAGATACCACGCGGTCTTTGTCTTGCGGCAATACGTCGGAAATGACCGCGTCGACGTTGCATTCGTCCGCAATGGCTTTTGCGCTGAGCGAGTTGTCGCCCGTGAGCATAACCACTCGCAAACCTTGTTTTTTGAGGGTGGAAATTGCTTGCGCGCTGTCGGGTTTTATCTCGTCCGCAACGGCAATCACGCCCGAGATTTTGCCGTCGAGAGCGAAGTAAAGAGGCGTTTTGCCTTGCTTCGAGAACGTGTTTGCGACATCTTGCGCCTCGTCCGTAAGCAAGGAATTTTCACGCATTAACGAGGCGTTGCCGATGAGCGCGTCGAGTCCGTCGAGCGTGCCTTTTATGCCGTGTCCCGACAAGTTTTGGAAGTTGTCGGCGGCAGGAATTTCGCCGTTTGAAATCTCTTTTGCGCGGTTGACGATTGCAGAAGCGATGGGGTGTTCGCTTCCAGATTCGAGCCTTGCGGCAAGCAAAATCAAGTCGTTTTGTTCGACCGTTCCGAGCGATTTCACGTCGGTTACGACGGGCGTTCCTTTGGTGATTGTGCCTGTCTTGTCAAGCACGATTATATCCGTTTTGCCCGCTTCTTCGAGGGCGGTTGCGGTCTTGAAAAGTACGCCTGCTTTCGCGCCTTTTCCGTTGCCTACCATAATCGCGACGGGGGTTGCAAGACCCAGTGCGCAAGGGCAACTTATGACCAAAACGCTGATTGCGTGTTTGAGGGATTGTTCGATGTCTTTGGTGATTGAAATCCAAATCACAAAAACGAGCAAAGCAACCAAAATGACAGTTGGTACGAACATTCCAGACACTTTATCTGCCGTTTTTGCAATCGGGGCTTTCGAAGCCGACGCGTCCTCGACGAGTTTTACGATGCCCGAAAGGGTGGCGTTTTCGCCAACTTTTTGCGCTCTTACGGTTACGAATCCGTTGAGGTTGGTTGTGCCCGAAATGACGCTCGAACCCTCGCTCTTGTCAACTGGCATACTCTCGCCCGTGACGGACGATTCGTTGACAGCCGTTTCGCCGCTCACTATCACGCCGTCGGCGGCGAAGTTCTCGCCCGGGCGAACCGTGAATAAGTCGTCGACATTCAAATCGGATACTGGGATTTCCGTTTCGATTCCGTCTTTAAGCACTCGCACCGTCTTTGGCGCAAGATTCATAAGTCCTTTTATCGCCGAAGTGGTTTTGCCTTTGCTGTACGCTTCCAAAGTTTTGCCGAGCGTTATGAGCGCGAGTATCATCGCCGCCGACTCGAAGTACAAGTTGTGCGCGAGGTGGTGAAGATGCTCGGGGTGTACGCCTGCCTGTATCATAAGCGCGACGCTGTATACGAAGGATATCGCGCTGCCCATCGATACGAGCGTGTCCATATTCGGCGCGCGGTGGATAAGGCTCTTTGTGCCGCTCACGAAAAACTTGCCGTTGACAACCATAATCACGAGCGACAGCACGAGTTCGTATATTGCAATCGCCATCGGGTCGTCCTTGAACGACAGCGGCCAATCCCACATAACCACGCCCATCGAAACGTACATAAGCGGCAGGAGCAACACGATTGACACCGCAAGACGAATCACCATAACGAGTATGGGATTCATTTTGTCTTTCTTTTCGGATTTGTCGCTCGCGAGGGCGGCTTTGTAGCCCGCTTCCGCCACCGCTTTGCATATGTCTTTTGCCGTGAGCGGCGTGTCGTATTCGACGAGCATAGAGTTGGTCAAAAGACTGACGCTTACGCTCTTTACGCCGTTGAGCGCGCCCACGACTTTCTCGACTCTCGCCGAGCAAGCCGAACACGACATTCCCGATACGTTGAATTTTTGTTTTTCCATACGTCACCTATTATTTCATTTTCTTGATGAGTTCAATCGCTTCGTCGAGAATTTGTACGTTGCCGTCCTGCACGTTTTCCACCACGCACGTTTTGAGGTGTTCGCCGAGTATCTCGTAGCCGAAACTTTCAAGCGCGCGCAATGCCGCCGACAACTGTATGAGTATGTCGCCGCAATAGCGATTGTCGTTGAGCATGTTTTTGATTCCGCCGAGTTGCCCGATTATGCGATTGAGCCGTGAATTGAGCGATTTCAATTCTTCGTCGCTTCGGGGCGTGTGCTTTTGATGAGTGCAACACGAGCAACAAGCCGTACATTGTTGATTTTGATTGTTTTCCATTGTGTACCTCACATACCCTATGGGGGTATATTGAGTATAAATCCGCATAACGCGATAGTCAACGGAATTTCGGATTTTTTGAAAAAAACTGCACATTGCGCTACGCTGGTGCTTGGTATGACATATGGAAGATTTGGATTAAATTTTTCCGTTTGTCATTGCGAGGAGCAACGCACGTTGCGACGTGGTAATCAAGGAGACCGCCGCATTTCGCTACGCTGGATTCTCACGGTCACTCCGTTCCCTCAGAATGACAAGAGGGCGGGAACACCCGCACCCGATTTTTTTCGTTTACATTGCGAGAAGCCGCAATTTTTTATTTGCGGCTTCTCGGTTTTAATTATTCATTTTTTCACGAACATTCTTCGTTGTCCGACTCGTTTTAGAATAGATTTCTGGCATTTTTGCCACTTTTCTATTCTACAAAAGGTCAAAAACACAAAAAATTAGGAAATTATCACACAATTTGTATTTTAAAACAAATCCGAATGACTGCCAGTTCTTACAAGCATCAATACAAGTTCGGATTCGTACTTTTTGTATATCAAAAGCCAATCCGGCTCGATATGACATTCTCTGCAATCTTTGTAATCACCAGTCAGACAATGGTCTTTGTATTTTGCTTCCAAAACTTCGTCGTTTGCAAGTTTTTCGACGACTTCGAATATTTTCTCAGTGTCTTTGCCTTGCTTTTTTGCAAGTTTTATATCCTTTTTGAATTGCGTAGTAAAGTCGATATTGTATCTCATGCTTCCAAAGCAGACCTAAGACTATCAATATCGTTATACCCTTTGCTTTTGCCCGAAAGGACTTTTTCGTCGCTTTCTTTTATTGCCGCTTTCGTGGTGTCGTTGGGGGTATATCCTTTCAATTCAAAAGGCATACCGTTGACGCGAATAGCCTGTTTTAAAAAGACGTTGACGGCAGTAGACAACGACATACCCATGCTGTCAAAAAGCACTTCGGCATCTTTTTTCACTTCCTCATCGGTTCTTATGCAGATAGATTTGTTCGCCATAAGCCTTCCTCCTTTTATATTCTACGCAAAATGTATCACATTATACACACAATGTCAATACATTGTGACACAAATAAGGCAATATTAATACAAATGCTATACAAACGCAATACAACATTGCTCAAATCTTTATTTCCTCGGAATGACGAGGGGGGGGGCGGGAACACCCGCGCCCGATTCGCATTACGCTACGCTGGATTCTCACGGTCACTTCGTTCCTCGGAATGACGGGCGCAAAAATCATCGTCGAGGCAACGGCAACACGCAAGCTTGCGTATTGCCGAGAGCCTTGCTTGATTTTTGCGCTACTACCGCGCAGAGAATTTGCGCTATCCGTTCAAACACTGACAAAGACTCAAACCACAATTTCGCCAAATTATCTGCTTGTTGAAGCGCACTTTGTGCGCATATGGAAAATTTTTTGAAAAAATTTGCAAATCGTCCAATAAAACGATTGCGTGGATTGTACATATAATATAAAATATATAAATAGTGCGTGTATGTGCAAGGCATTAATGCAATGATATCGCCAAAGGCTATGCAATGATATCGCCAAAGGCGACATCCTTG
>CAVFCJ010000027.1:0-16520 GCA_963620965.1 bacterium | reverse complement strand
AGATGCTTGCAAGACAAAAAAATTTTTGGCTGAATAATAAAATTGCTAAATAATATTTAATTTTTCGCAAAATAGGGTAAAATCATTTTACTTTATATTTTCGATGTGGTAATATCAATTCGTACTTTCGTCGAGGTTGCGACAATACTCCGAGTCGTTACTTGGTTGAAAGCGTATCATTTATCCAACGAAGGAGGCAAAAACAATGGATAAAACAACAAAGCAAGAAATCATCGCAAAGTACGCTCGCAAAGAAGGCGACACTGGTTCACCCGAAGTGCAAATCGCTCTTTTGACCGCTCGTATCGCAGAACTCACCGAACACCTTAAAAATCACCCGAAGGATCACCACAGCCGTCGCGGTCTTCTTATGATGGTCGGTCACAGAAGAAGTCTTCTCAACTATCTCAAAGAGATGGACATCGAGAGATACCGTGCAATCGTATCTTCTCTCGGCTTGAGAAAGTAAAGAAAATTTCGGGTGTAGGATTTACCGCACCCGTTTTTTTTGGAAAAAGCGCATAAGCGACGTCTTGTGCGAAAAAATAAAAATAAACCGCTTTTGCGGATAATACGGGAATGACGGAATTCCCAGAAGGAGAAATTTTATGGAAAAAAGAATTTTCAAGACAACGGTAGGCGGCAGAGAAATGACCGTCGAAACAGGCGCATACTGCGGACAATCCAACGGCTCTTGCATAGTACGTTGCGGCGACACGGTCGTTATGGTCAACGCAACGATGAGCAAAGCACCCCGCGACGGTATGGACTTTTTCCCTTTGAGCGTTGACTACGAAGAGAAAATGTACGCAATCGGCAAAATCCCGGGCGGCTTCAAAAAGAGAGAGGGCAGAGCAAGCGACAAGGCGATTCTTACGTCACGTCTTATCGATAGACCTATTCGTCCGCTTTTCCCGAAGGGACTTTACAACGATGTTACGGTTATCGCAACCGTTCTTTCGGTTGACACCAACATTCCGCCCGAAGTTTTCGGTATGATCGGTTCGTCCGTTGCTCTTTCGATAAGCGACATTCCGTGGGCAGGTCCTACAGGTTCGGTCGTAGTCGGCATGGTGGACGGCGAGTACGTCATCAATCCCGACAGCGCACAGCGCGCAAAATCTCGTCTTACTCTCAACCTCAGCGGTACGAAAGACGCAATCATGATGGTTGAAGCGGGCGCAGACGTCATCACCGAAAAAGAAATGCTTGGCGCAATTATGTTCGGTCACGAAGAAATCAAAAAGATAGTTGCTTTCATCGAGGAAATCCAAAAAGAAGTCGGCAAACCCAAACTCGACATCGAACTCGAACATATCCCCGACAACATCAACGAAGCAGTCAGAGCATACGCAAACGAGAAGATGGACTACGTCCTCGAAGCGTTTGATCGCTATGAAAGAGAAGAAAGAGAAGACGCGCTCAACGTCGACGTGCTTGCGCACTTTGTAGACGACTTCAACGATGAACCCAAGAAGACGAAATTCATACTCGACAGCCTCTACTATCTCAAGAAAGAGAAAGTACGCGCAAAGATTCTCGAAGGCGGTGTACGTCCCGACGGCAGAACGCTCACCGAAATTCGCCCCATCTGGTGCGAAGTCGGTATGCTTCCGCGCGTTCACGGCAGCGCAGTGTTCACAAGAGGTCAGACTCAAGCCCTCACCACTTGCACTCTCGGCACTATAAGCGAAGCGCAAAAACTCGAAGGTCTTGACGACGACTACTACAAGAGATATATGCACCAATACAATATGCCCGGTTATTCCACAGGCGAAGCAAAGGCACTCAAGAGCCCCGGACGTCGTGAAATCGGTCACGGCGCACTCGCAGAACGAGCTCTCGAACCCGTCCTTCCGTCCGAAGAGGAATTCCCGTACGCAATCCGCACGGTATCCGATATTTTGAGTTCCAATGGTTCGACTTCTCAAGCGTCCGTTTGCGGCAGCACGCTCGCGCTTATGGACGCAGGCGTTCCCATCAAAGCCCCTGTCGCAGGTATCGCTATGGGACTTATCAAAAATGAGGAAAGCCACAAAGTCGCAGTTCTCACCGACATTCAAGGTCTTGAAGACTTCCTTGGCGATATGGACTTCAAAGTTGCAGGTACGAGCGAAGGTATCACCGCAATCCAAATGGATATCAAGATCAAGGGCATCGATGAGGAAATCCTCACTCGCGCTCTCGAACAAGCAAGACTCGGCAGACTCGAAATCCTCGGCAAGATGCTCGCAACGCTTCCCGAATCGAGAACGGAACTGAGTAAATTCGCACCAAAGATCGTTTCCTTCTCCATCGATCCCGATAAGATCCGTGACGTAATCGGCACGGGCGGAAAGACCATCAACAAGATCATCGAAGACACCGGCGTCAAGATCGACATCAACGACGAAGGCACGATCTTTATCGCATCCAGCGACGACGCAGCCATCAAGAAAGCGCGCACCATCATCGAGAACATCGTTCGCGACGTAGAAGTGGGCGACGTGTACGAAGGCAAAGTCACCAAGATTATGGAAAACGACAAAGGTCAATTCGGTGCGTCCGTCAACTTTGCACCCGGCAAAGACGGCATGATTCACATCTCCAAACTTTCCGACCAACGCGTCGAAAAGGTTACGGACGTGGTCAACGTCGGCGACATCGTGCTTGTCAAGGTTATTAAGATTGACGAGAAGCATAGAGTGGACTTGCGCCTTAAGGAAGTTCTTTCCAAAGCCGCCAATTAACGCCTAACTTTGTCAACAGCCCCTTGTCCCAAAATCACGTACGCTCAAGTACGTTGGGTTTTGGTTCAAGGGGCTGTTTTCGCGTTCTTCATCTATTTGAGCAGTGTTACGACTTCGGCGATGCGTGAACCTAAACCCGCTATTTAGCGAATAACTGCGTCAGAGCCGCGCTTCGACAACTCATTTACGTTTAGTAAATTAGGGTTGCCGAAAGTGCGGCTCTTTCTTGTTCTTCATCGAAATATCGGGTTTAGGACTTTTGCAAGACAGGTTACGACTTTGGAAAAGAACTTCCTGATTAGGACTTTTGCAAGATTAAATAATCTTCCACAACTGCGCCTACGGCGCAATATCACTTTTTCATAATCAAAAAATATCACTTGCGCCTTCGGCTGGATTCCCACGGTCGCAATGCGACCTCTGAATGACATAAGGAGAAACAAAATCGAGTGTGGGTGTCCCACCCGCTGTCATTGCGAGGAACGTAGTGACGTGGCAATCAAGGCGTAGCCGCACCCACTAAGCAAGCGATATAGCGAAATTGTGGCGGGAGTTTTTATCCTTGCTATACTGATAGCGCGTATCTATTGCGCGGTAGTAGAGTAAAAATCTAACGTGGCTCTTGGCAATACACACAAGTGCGTGTTGACATTGCCACAGCGACGATTTTTGCTCAAATTACGTTGCTCACTATGTCGGCTTTGAGGTTTTGAGATTTTATATATTCCAGAATTTTCGGCAGGGCGGCGACGGTGCAGTCGGTGGGATGCATCAAAACTATGTCGCCTGTTTTCAGACTTTTCGTTGCGCGTTCATAGATTAAATCGGCGTTTTTATCGCGCCAGTCAATTGTGTCGTGAGTCCACATTATCACCGTATAGCCGAGTTCATTGCAAGCGTCGAACATAGCGTTTCCCATACTGCCGCTCGGCGGCGCGAAAAGTTTGGAATTTTGATAGTCGGGCAGGGCGTTCAGTGAGGAATCTATCATCCTTTCAGTGATTCTTATTTCCTCGATATTGCGCTGTTTGTTAAGTTTTGCGTGGTCTTGGTGCGAATAGCCGTGATTGCCAATTTCGTGACCGTCCGAGCAGAGTTTCAAGAGTGCGTCGCCGTTTTTTGCTGCCCACAAACCGCCTACGAAAAAGGTGGATTTGTATCCGTATTCGTTGAGTATTTCGGTAATTTTCAACACGTTGTCCGTACGCTCGTACACGTTGAAGGTCAAAGCGACGCTTTGCGTGCTTGCGTTTCCGCTATATACGGCATTGTTGACCTGCTCGGCTCTGGCTTCTATGGGGTACGCCGCGACGAATGATACGCCGAAAACAAGCAAAAGCACCGATACTATGACAAAATTTGCGCAAAAATTGCGGAACCTCGTTTCACTCATACCATAAAATATGATTGCTACTTTCAAACTATGTGATATAATATTCATATGCAAAAAATGATTACTTTCAAAAGCGGATTGAAACTCGTATTCGTGCCGAACACCGCCGTAAGGTCGGTGGCAATCGGCGTATTCGTCGGCGCAGGCGTGGTTAAGGAAACGCCGGATATTGCCGGCATATCGCATTTTATCGAGCATATGGTGTTCAAAGGCACGGCAAATCGCAGTGCGTTCGATATCGTGAACGAAATCGACTGCATAGGCGCGCAAATCAACGCTTTCACCGCAAAGAGTTACACTTGCTTCCACACGGTATCTCTCGATACCAACGCCGAAAAGTGCGCGGACGTGCTGTCGGATATGTACTTCAATCCCTCTTTCGATCCCGTAGAACTTGAAAAAGAGCGCAGGGTGGTCATCGAGGAAATAAACGAGAGCGAGGATACGCCCGACGACTTGTGCCTCGAGCGGCTGTTGAGCCTCTATTTTAAGGGCTGTCCGCTTGAAAAAGCCATTCTCGGAACGAAGAAAACCCTCAAAGAAATGACGAGCCAAACGCTCAAAGACTATCACGACAAGCATTACGTGGCGCAAAACACGGTTTTGTCGATTGCGGGCAATCTCACCGAGAAACAAGCCGTCGCGATTGCAAAGAAGTATTTTGAGGATAAATATCCCTCTCAAAAGGATTATGACAGTGCGCCCATATGCGCGCGAACGCCTCATTCGCACTCTTGCAAGCGTAAAAAATCGATTGAACAAACGCATATCGCGTTTGCGTTCCCGTCCTATCCGTACAACGACGCAAGATGCACCGCAATGCAACTTATGACGATAATTTTCAGTATGGAAATGTCGTCGAGACTGTTCCAAAGCGTGCGTGAAAAACTTGGACTTTGCTATACGATTTACGGCTATCCGTCCTCGTATCAGAACAACGGCGCGTTTATCATTTACACGTCCACGAGTCCGCATAACACGGTGAGTGCGGTCGAGGCGATAAGAGACGAAATCGACCTTCTTATCGACAAGGGCGTAAGCGACGAGGAACTCAACAAGGGCAAAGAGCAACTCAAAACGTCGCTCGTTCTCGGACAGGAAAGTACGTCGGCGATGATGAGAACCTTCGGCGGACACGCGGTGCAAACGGGCGAACTTTACGACTTCGACAAACGCATAAAGAGCATTGATTCGGTGACGAAAGAGGACGTAAAGAAGTGCGCGAAAGAGATATTCGATTTCACCGAAGTTTGCTCGTCGATAGTTGCCCCCGATGACGACGTAGACATACTCAAAATTATAAAAAGGAACAATTAGAATATCGAAAACGGCATTGCAAATATAGCACAATGCCGTTTTCGTTGCTCGCTTGAAGAAAGACAGTATATAATAATTTAATTAAAGCTTCCCCTTTCCTCACGTGTTTTCCCTATCGCCGTTCCCCCTCTGCATTCTTTGAGGGAACCCACGGCGACCGCATAGCGGGGGACAACACTGACGCGATTGACTTCGTAGCAATCGCTAGTTCGTTGCACGCAACGAACGGCAGACGGGCTGTTGGCAATACAAATCGGCTGAAAGCCGTGCCACTGCGCTTTGTGCGCCAGCTACGCACCCAAACGGCGCAGTCGCTTGTACTACACGCACAAGGGTTCCCGCACGTCAAAAACAAGCGAACTTGCGTTTGAGTTATATGATGAAAGCGCAGTTTTTGGCGTGTGGGACGAGGAACGCAAAGCACAAAGGCGAACAACTGCAACTTGTTGCGGTTGGAGCAAATGGGCTTGTGCGTGACGAAAGCTCGGCGCTCCCTTTTCTCGCCGCCGTTGCGGCTCGTGTTCCGTCTGCGAATTAGCACATACCGTTAATAAGTACGCTTCGAATAAGTGTGCATTTAGTCACATATTTTGTCCGATAAAAAATCTTTGACGTTCTTTCGGCATTTTCTCTTGAAAATATACTTATATTGTGGTATAATCTTGATACTAATATTATATATTATCGGGAAGGTTTACCTTGACAGATACAAGACAAGCAAAAGCAAACAGAGGCAACAGAATCGCGGCAGGGGTGCTTATCATACTCGTGTCGTTGTTTTGCTTCCTTTCATTGGTCGGCGCGTTAGGCGGCGTGGGAAGAATGGTGTATTCTTTCCTTTGCGGATTTTTCGGTCTTGCCGCTTATGCCTATTCGCTTATGGCTCTCATCATCGGCATTGCCGTCACTTTCAACGTGCGCCCGAAAATGCGCGTGTCCAAAGCGTTGACTTATTTCGGTTTGCTTATACTCGGCATTTTCGCACTTCACATTTACACATCCAGCACACACATCGTCGGCGCAAGTTATGCCGATTATCTTCTTGCGTGCTACAACGGCACGAACACCGCAGGCGGTATGCTTTTGGGCTTGGCGGCGTATCCGCTTATGAAAGTCATAACGTCGGTGGGTGCGCTTATCGTGGCTTGCGTAGCATTTTTTGTGCTTGCGTTTTTTGCGATTTATCCCTCTATCAAACGCAACGTCACTTACACCGTCGCAACCAAAGGCGAGCGTGAACGCAGAATGAAAGCACCAAAGCAAAAACACTCTCTGCTTGGCAAAACTCAAAAAACGACTGCCGTTCAATCGCCGCTCGTTGAGGCGCAAAACGCACCTATGATCACAGATTTTAATTCGGCAAGCAACGGTAGCGGACTTTATGTCGTGGACGTGCCGGGCGACCCGCTTCAACGTAAAATAAACAAAAAGGCACTTGGCGCAGAGGGATACAGTCCGCTCGATTCTTTCAATCCGCTTTATCCCAATGCGCAAGGCACGGTAGAGGACGAAGTTAAACACCCCGAATATGTGCAAGGGGAGGATAAATTTTCCGCAAGAGGAATTGCGAGAGATATCCTTTTCGGTGCAGGTCCCAACAAGTACAATCTTGCGAGATTCGATACTTTGAAAGACCCGAGCAACGCGCTCTCAAACGTCAGCGCACCGTATAGTGCGGTTAGAAGAAACGAACTTAAATCCAAACTCGGCGTAGATGCGACTCAAAGCGCGATTCGCGAAGACTTTATGTCGAGATACAGAGCCGTTCAACCCGAGCCGCAAGCCGCACAAGCCGCTCAATCGGTGCAAGCGCAACAAAAGCCGCAAGAATCCGCAACGAGCAACATTCAAACGCCGCTCGATTTCAAGCGTGATTTCAGCGCACTCAAACAAGAGCAAACACAACGCTTCGGTCAGATGTACGCAAAACCCGAATACGAGGCGGGCGTGCATATGGAACAACAAGACGAAGCGTGCCTTATCGCCGAACCCGTAAAGAAGGAAGTGGTCAAACCCACAAAGACTTACGACGGAGCGGAGACTATAAATTCAACCATTCAAAAAGCGAACGAATCCGTATCCAAACAGCAAGTGAATGTCGGTATGCTCGGCGCACTCAACAGAGCCATTTCGGGCGAGGAAGAACAAAAACCTGCCGTGAAAGAGGAAATCGTGTCCGAAGCGTACGAAAAACCAGAGACGGATATGGTGTTTATAGCGCGTGAAAAAGCGGAACAAATCACTCAAAATACCGCTCAAAATACGCAAAGTGCAATGCAAAAACAAGCGGATACGCAGGCGGCAAAGAATCCGCCCGTCGTATCGCCCAAGAAAGCGGCGAGCATAGACGACCTCGACAGAAGCGGATATAAACCCGTGCAAGGCGAGGCGAAGTTGCCGAGAGCATTTTCGCAAACCGCCGTTGAGGAAGAAAAGACGGAAACCAATTTCTTTGGCGGCATAGGCAAGACGAAACCGGTCAAGACCTACGAAATGAGCAAAGCCACGCTTGAAAATCAACGGCCCAAGTACGTTGACGAAGACACGACCATCGGCGGCGACAATCCGAGCGCGCCTGCTCCTATTCAACAAAAGGTTACGGGCGGCGATATGTCGAGAGCGGCGATTCAATCCACGACCGCAATCGCCAAAAATTCCGCAAAAGACATCGAAAACGCAGAGGTTAAGGCTCGCATTCAAAACATAAAGCAAGCAATAAAAGAAACTCCGCAAATGGGTCAGTACGAGCGAGAAGCGCTTATGCGCGAGGAAAAGATGAAAGTCTCGCAATCTCGCGGCATACAAAAGGCGGAAACACCAAAGAAAGCGGAGAAGGAAAGACTCACGCAAGTGAATATGGATCAAGCCATATCGCAAGCCGCGCCCAAACGTCCGTACGTTGCGCCGCCGCTCAACTTGCTCAATCCGCCCGCACCCGAAATCGATCAAAACGAGGACTACGAGCAAAAGAAAGAGCAAATCATCAATACGCTCGCGTTTTTCAGCATTACGGGCGAGGTTATCGACATTATGGTCGGACCTACGTTCACGATGTATAAGTTACGCGTCGAGATGCCGAGGGGCAGAACCATCGGCTATATTTCCTCGCTTGAAAGCGACATCGCAATGAAGATGGAAGCGGGAAGCGTGCGTATCATCGCGCCTATCCCCGGCGAAAACGCAGTCGGTATCGAAGTGCCCAACAAGCATAGAAGAAACGTCAACCTCAGCGAAATTATTCAATCGCCCGAATTCAACAACGCAAAAGCACCCGCAACATTCGCACTCGGCAAAAACCTTTACGGCGATTCGAGAGTGGTGGAAATCAGGAAACTTCCGCACGTTTTAATCGCAGGCGCGACGGGCGCAGGCAAGAGTTGCTGCATAAACTCTATCATCGTAAGTTTGCTCTACAAGGCTTCTCCCGACGACGTGCGCCTTATCCTCATCGACCCCAAGCGCATAGAAATGAGCGTGTACGCAGGCATTCCGCACCTTCTTATGGACGAGATTATCTGCGACACCGACAAGGCTATCCGCGCTCTCAACTGGGCGATAAGCGAGATGGAAAGACGCATCAAATTCCTTGCCGAAGTCAATTACAGAGATATTGACGAGTATAATGCCGATTGCCAAAAGAACGGCTACGAAAAGATGCCGAGAATCGTCATAATCGTGGACGAGTTTGCAGACCTTATGTCTACGGGCAAAAAGGCGGTCGAGGACACCGTAAACCGTATCGCAAGACTTGCGCGTGCTGTGGGTATTCACCTTATGCTCGCAACGCAAAGACCGTCCGTCGACGTCATCAGCGGTACGATTAAAAACAACTTCCCGAGCCGCGTGGCGTTCAAGGTTACGTCGAGTTTTGACAGTAAAACCATTCTCGACACGGTCGGTGCGGACAAACTGCTCGGCTACGGCGATTTGCTGTATATGATGCCCGGCGCAAACGACCTCGAACGTATGCAAGGCGCATTTATCTCAAACGAAGAAGTCAAGAGAGTGGTGGATTTTGTCAAATCCAAAAACGACGCATACTTCGACAACAATATCAAAGACGCTATCTTCAAGGACAAAGAGGAAGAAAAACCCTCTCAATCCAAAGAACAGCGCGGAAGCGACAAGGACAGAATTCCGCCAGAACTTTTCGACGCTTTGCAACTGGGCATAGAACTTCGCGAGGAACAAGACGCGCCTATCAGCATATCCTTTATGCAACGTCGTCTGGGACTCGGCTGGCCTAAGGCGGCAAAGATTTACGACAAAATGGACCTTATGGGTTATCTTACCCCCGACGAACACGACCCCAAGAAGAAAAAGGTCAACATCACTTACGAGGAACTTGAAGAACTCAAAGCCTCGTCTCAAAGCGAGGACGACGACGAATGAAAATAGGTGCAATATCGCTGGGTTGCGATAAAAACAGGGTAGACACCGAAAAAATGCTCTCTCGCATCGTTGGCGGCGGACATACGCTCGTGGGCAGCGAGGAAGAAGCCGACGTTATCATCGTCAACACCTGTGCTTTTATCGACAAAGCAAAAGAAGAATCCATAGATGAGATTTTTAGTGCGATTGCCGCAAAAAATGCGGGCAAGGGCAAAAAAGTCATTGTGACAGGTTGTCTTGCGCAAAGATATGCCGATACGCTCAAAGAGGAATTCCCGGAAGTTGACGCCATACTCGGCATTGCCGACTACGACGCCATTTTGAAGACTATCGAGGACGTAGAAGAAGGCGAAAAGGTGCTTAATTGCGCAAATCTCGACGCTTTTTATTCGGACAGAGTGCTTACGACGCCGTATCACTACGCGTATCTCAAAATTGCAGACGGTTGCAGCAATCATTGCACCTACTGCGCCATTCCGTTCATAAGAGGCAAGTACCGCTCGGAAAAACTCGATGACTTGATTCGCGAAGCGAAAAAGTTGTCTGACGACGGCGTGAAAGAACTCATTTTGGTTGCGCAGGACGTGACGAGATACGGCACGGATTTTGACGGTAAGCCGCACTTAATCGAACTTTTGGACAGACTTTCAAAGCTCGATTTTGCGTGGATTCGCCTCTTGTATCTCTATCCGGAAATGGTGGACGACGAACTCGTCGAATACGTCAAAAACAACGACAAAATCGCAAAATATATGGATATTCCGCTTCAACACGTCGACGACGACGTTCTGAAACGTATGAACCGCAGAACAAACGAAAAGAGCATAAGGGAACTTATCGCAAAACTTAAAAATGCGGGCATTGCGGTGCGCACGACGTTCATTTGCGGATTCCCCGGCGAAACGCAAGAGCAGTTCGAGAAACTCGAAAAATTCGTCAAGGAAGTAAAATTCGACTACGCAGGATTCTTTGCGTATTCGAGGGAAGAAGGCACGCCGGCCGACAAACTCGACGGACATCTCGACGAGTCCGTAAAGGAAGATCGCGCAAATAAACTGCGTGCGATTCAAGAAAAAATAATCAAGAGCCGCAACAAAGAGTTGATAGGCTCGAAAATCAAGGTCATATACGACGACATCGACTACGACAGACAAAAATTTGTCGGAAGAAGCCAAACGCAAGCACCCGACATCGACAACGTGACGTTGTTCGAGTCGGACAAGGAAGTGAGAATAGGCGAGTTTTACGACGTCGAAATCACGGATTGCGACGGTATCGACCTTGTGGGAAAGGTGATAAAATGAAAATCACTCTCGCAACGAAAATCACAATAGCGCGCATATTTTTGATTGTCCCGACAATCGCTATGTTCATCGCGGCGGAACTTGCAAACGTATCGCAAGGCGCGCATATCGCGTTGATAGTCATAGCGGCGGTTTTGTTTGCAATCTGTTGCGCAACCGACTTTATCGACGGTCACATCGCAAGAAAGACCAACACCGTGTCTATGCTCGGCAAGTTTTTAGACCCGCTCGCAGACAAGGTTGTCATCGTTGTGATGCTATTCCTTATCGTTCTGTTTGGCGACGGACTTTCGATGGGTGGTATTTATCCGCACAACGCGCTCGTAATCGCTGTGCTTTCGGGCATAATCCTTTCGAGAGAACTTATGATAGGCGTGTTCCGCTCCATCGCGGCTTCGAGAGGACTCGTGCTTGCGGCGGACATTTACGGCAAAATCAAAACCGTATGCCTCGACGTCGGCGTAACCGTACTTATGCTCGCAGGGCTTCATCCCGCACTCGGTTGGATAGGCACGATCGTGTTCTATATCGGCTCGTTCTTTGCGGTGTACAGCGGACTTAACTACGTCTTGAAAAACAAACACGTTCTCAAACAAGACGACGAGGATGAAAAGGCAAACGAAAGCGAAGAAGCAAATCAAGCAAAATAATGCAAAATAACGAGCGATAACGCTCGAAAAAGCAATTCGTCAAGTTAGATAACCGAAAATGATAAAAGAAATCGTCAAAATCTGCGGGCTCTGCAAAGAGGAAATTCTATCGAAACTTAAAATTTTCGAGGGATTCGGCGTGGATTTTTCGGTTGCGGAAAACTACCTCGACGCGACGATAACGATGACGAGCGACGCAAGTCGCGAAATGTTTGAAACAATCAAGAGCAGGGTGTACAACGTCTTTGAAGAAGAAGTGTATTCGGCATCGGAAGGCTCGCTCGAAGAGATTGCCGCAAGGCTTTTGAGAATGAACAGCCGCACTCTCGCCATAGGCGAAAGTCTGACGGGGGGAGAAATTTGTTCGCGGCTTACGAGTATTGCGGGTATCAGCGCGAATTTTTACGAGGGTATCGTATGCTACAATCGCGCCTCGAAGGTCGAAAGGCTCGGCGTTCCCAAATCCGTGCTTGCAGACTACGGCGCAGTGAGCAGAGAAACAGCATACGCAATGGTCAAAGGGCTTTGCAAGCGCCCCGTTGACATCGCTTTGGCAACGACCGGACTTGCAGGTCCGACCGGCGACGAGGGAAAACCCGTAGGGCTCGTCTACATCGCAGTCGGGGGTGGCGATTTTATCACCGTTTTCGAGCGCAGATTTTCGGGCAGTCGCAACGAGATACGCACGGCAACGTCCAACGTTGCGCTGTTCTATCTCATAAGATATTTGAAAGGCGATATTTTGCGACTTTGATGCACCGATTTCGGTACATTGAACGTGGCATAATATAAACAAAGAAAAACATTTGCCTTAAAGGGGCGAAAGGATATAAAGGAGAACTACTATGGCAGACAAAATCCAGGATAAGTCAACCGATAAGGAACGCAACCTGCAACTTGCGCTCGCAAAAATAGAAAAGGACTTCGGCAAAGGCGCAATTATGCGCTTGGGCGAAACGGAAATTCCCAAAGTCGAAGCAATTTCGACGGGTTGTTTGACGCTCGACGTCGCACTTGGCATCGGCGGTATCCCGAAGGGAAGAATAATTGAAATCTACGGGCCCGAATCTTCGGGCAAAACGACGGTTGCGCTTCACTGCGTAGCGGAAGTGCAAAAGGAAGGCGGCACGGCTGCGTTTGTTGACGCAGAGCACGCTCTCGATCCTGTTTACGCATCCAAACTCGGTGTAAACCTCGACGACCTCTACATATCGCAACCCGACAGCGGCGAGCAAGCACTCGAAATCACCGAAACGCTTATTAGAAGTGGCGCAATCGACATCATCGTCATCGACTCCGTTGCCGCACTCACGCCGCAAGCCGAACTCGACGGAGATATGGGCGACAGCCACGTCGGTATGCAAGCGCGTCTTATGTCGCAGGCACTTCGCAAAATCACCGCCGCTTCCTCAAAGAGCAAATGCACAATCGTATTCATCAACCAGTTGAGAGAGAAGATCGGCGTTATGTACGGCAATCCCGAAACAACCACCGGCGGCAAAGCACTTAAATTCTACGCTTCCGTGCGTATCGAAATCAGAAAAGCAGACACCCTCAAAGACGGCAGCGACATCGTTGGCAACCACGTCAAGGCAAAAGTCGTCAAAAACAAGGTCGCACCTCCGTTCAAAGTTGCCGAATTCGACATTATGTACGGCACGGGTATTTCCAATATGGGTTGCGTTTTGGACCTCGCTGTCGAAAACGGATTCGTGCAAAAGAGCGGCAGTTGGTTCAGTTACAACGACGAGAAGATCGGACAAGGCAGAGATAAGGCTATGGAATTTTTGAAGTCCAATCCCGAAATTTTCAAAGAACTCGATGCAAAAATCCGCGAAAAATACGAGATGAACAAGTGATTTTCGCCTCGTAAAACCCCGATTTGAACAAAAATCGCTTTTCATCGCCGAAAAGCGATTTTTTTTAAGACTTCCGCATTGACGAAACGCTACAAATAGTATATACTATATAAGACAAAACTATATATTGAAAACAATATTTGGTATAGATACAAAGTTTGCATATTAAATCTTGGGTTTTCTCGGTTTGAAAAACTTTTCGTATAGCCGTATTTTTGCTTTCTCGTGTGGTTTTGATTATATATATGGAGGTCGACTATGACCGGGAATTTCAATTTTCTGATTGCTGCTCTTACGCCGGGTGCGGCTGCCGGAATCGCGGCGGCTTGTGCAATCGTCGTAGGCGCGTTGATCGGTTTCATTGTTTACAGAGTCTATTCTCAAAACAAAATCGGTAATGCGAAACGCGAAGCGGCAAGAATTATCGAAGAAGCAAATCTCGAAGCAAAGACCATCCGCAAGGACGGTATGCTTGAGGCAAAGGAACAAATGAACAAAATGCGCATTGATTTCGAAAACGAAACCAAAGAGCGCAAGCAAGAGTGGCAACGCACCGAAAATCGCCTCTCTCAAAAAGAGGCGACACTCGACAAGAAAGAGGATGCTCTCGACAAAAAGGACGCAACTCTCGACAAGAAAATCGAGGAAGCTGAAAAAGCGCAAAAGCAAATCGAAGAAACCAAAGAGCGTTTGAAAGGCATCGAAAACGAACTCAATAACGCTCAACAAACCATGCAGAAGGAACTCGAAAGAGTCGCCGGCATGACCAAAGAGGAAGCGTCGCAGGAACTTAAAGACGCATTGCTCGAAAGCGTAAAAAAGAGCAGTGCAAACGATGCGAAACTCCTCATTCAGGAAGCAAAAGACAATGCGGTAAAAGAGGCGCAAAACATCATTTCGCAAGCGATTCAACGCTGCGCCGCAGACACCGCAACCGAAAACACGGTATCTGTTGTAGCATTGCCCAACGACGAGATGAAGGGCAGAATCATAGGACGTATGGGAAGAAACATCCGCGCTCTTGAAAGCGCGACCGGCGTCGACCTTATCATCGACGACACTCCCGACGTCATCACGCTTTCCAGTTTCGACCCCGTAAGAAGGGAAGTCGCAAGGCTCACTCTCGAAAAACTCATCACAGACGGGCGCATCCATCCCGCTCGCATCGAAGAAATGGTAGACAAGGTGAGAAAGGAAGTCGAGCAAGGAATCAAGGAAGCAGGCGAAGAAGCGGCGTTCGAAGTGGGCGTACATGGCTTGCATCCCGAACTTATCAAGATTCTCGGCAGACTCAAATACCGTACAAGTTACGGACAAAACGTGCTTAAACACTCAATCGAAGTCGCATCCGTCGCAGCTGTTATGGCGGCAGAACTCGGCATTGATTCGCGTATCGCAAAGAGAGCGGGCTTGCTTCACGACATCGGCAAGGCAATCGACCATGAGTTCGAAGGTACACATATTCAACTTGGTGTTGAGATCGCAAAGAAATATCGCGAGAGCAATGAGGTAATTCACTCAATCGCCGCGCACCACAACGACATCGAACCGCAAACAATCGACGCGGTCCTCGTTCAAGCCGCCGACGCTATATCCAGCGCACGCCCCGGCGCAAGACGCGAATCTGTCGAAACCTATGTCAAACGTATCGAGAAACTCGAAGACATCGCAAAATCATTTGACGGTGTCGATCAATCCTTCGCAGTGCAAGCGGGCAGGGAAATTCGCGTTATGGTCAAACCCGAACAAGTCAATGACGCGTCAACCGTGTTCCTTGCAAAAGAAATTGCGCAAAAACTCGAAAACGAACTCGAATATCCCGGACAAATCAAAGTCAACGTCATCAGAGAGGTTCGCAGCGTAGAGTACGCAAAGTAAGTTCTTGAAAAAAACAATATCGTGCCGCATCGAGGTTTTGCAATATTTTGCGTAAAACTTGCATTGCGGCGCATATGGTGTTAAAATACCTTATGGGCTTTAACGCAACAATATAAACACACATATTTAGGAGAATATAATTATGGCACAAATTATGGCAGGCGATTTGAGAAAGGGCATCACATTCCTCTATGACAACAAGATTATGACCATAGTAGATTTCTTGCACGTCAAACCGGGCAAGGGCGCTGCTTTCGTTCGCACCAAGATGAAAAACGTCGTCACGGGTGCTGTGCTCGAGCAAACTTTCAACCCCACCGAAAAATTTGAACTTGCACACATCGAAACCAAAACGATGGAATACCTCTACAATGACGGCGAATTCTATTACTTCATGGACGCCGACACTTACGAGCAAATTCCGCTCAACAAGAGTCAAGTCGAAGATGCTCTCAACTTCGTCAAAGAGAATATGAATGTCACTATGAAGTTCTTCCAAGGCGCACCGTTCTCTGTCGAACCGCCAAACTTTGTCGAACTTCTCATCACCGTATGCGAGCCGGCAGTTGCAGGCAACACCGCAACCAACGCCACCAAACCCGCAACCGTAGAAACAGGTTACGAACTTCAAGTTCCTATGTTCGTCAACGAGGGGGATACTATAAGAATCGATACCCGCACCGGCGAATATATGTCAAGAGTCTAAGCGCACCAAACAGCGAATAACTTCGGCAGAGGCATCCGTCCGTCAACTCATTTACGCCTTGTAAATTAGGGTTGTCATTCGGATGCCTCTTTCTTGTTCTTCATCTGTTTGGCGCACTTAGATGTTTTTCTAACGCTAAATACTGTCAAAGCCTCTCAAACACACGTCACGTACGAAAAGTACGCTGGGCGAGCGTCAAAAGGTTTTTTTCGTGCTCTTCATTCGTTTCAGACTCTTGACAACGCTTCTAAAACCGTTTGGTGTACTGAGATATTAGTGTTTGATATTCATC
>CAVFCJ010000026.1:0-17203 GCA_963620965.1 bacterium | reverse complement strand
TAGGTTGAACCTACGTCGCATCCGCCAAAATATTTCATAATTAGTTTCTCCTTTTTACCAGCGATTCGTATCGTCGAAATCAACGATAGTGGGGTCGAGAGGTTCTTCTCTCAACACGGTTTGCATATAGCGATTGACGTCGTTGCGCATATCTTTTCTTGAAGCCTTTGTGGGGTTCATAAGCGCGTGGTATACCCAAACGATATGGATGCCGCGTTTTCTGCCTTCTTCTTCGATGAGTCCGTGATAGCCTGCCATAGACTTGCAACCGATATGTTCGTACATAATGACCATATCCGCGTTGTATTCTTCGCAGTATTGCCAAAGTTGCTCGACGCCGACTTCGTAGCCGCCGTTAGAGTGGTTGCGCATAATCATGTTCATATTGTACTCGCCAAGGTCGAGCATCGCTTGTTCGTGGTCCTCGTAATTGATGGGTTTGGTGAGCGTGAAGGAAAGCATATCGCAAAGTGTCACGATACCCCAGCAGTTTGCGAGCCATTGGTTGAACGCGGTGTAGTATTGAGCGTGAACGCCCCATACGATTGCACGGTGACGGATTTCTTTTGCTGCCAAAACCTTGTTTTCATAGCCTTTCTTTGCAAGGTCGGTGATTTCTTGGTCGAGTTTGAGGAAGGACGCGTCGCGGCCCGAAATGACCATATACTCCGCGTCGCGGTAAAGCATAATGTTGTTGCCGCAGATTTGAGGATAAGGCGTTTTGTTCATTTCAAGCCACGTGTCGAACAAAGCATTTTGAGCGTTGTAGGTCTTGCAGTTCTTCGCAAAAGCGTCCCAGTCCCACTTTTCGCCCGTGTGCTTTTCGATAAACTTGATTGCCGCAACCACTTGATCGCGAGAGTAGGGAAGAACGGATTCTTGTTGGTGGCGCATAGGCGCAGCCATCGTGAAAGAAGGAAGATCGTCGTGTCTGTCTTCGATTTGGTTGCCCATAAGAGAGCCGTCGCAAGTGGTGTTGCAGTGGATTGCGCATACGCCGCAGATGGGGAAGTCCTCGTCGATTGCGCAACCGAGTTCGGCGCAAGGCATCGGGCATACGTCGGAAGGAATCTGGAATTCTTCGGAAACTTCGATGTAGTGAAGAACGCCGTCTTGCGCGATTGTGGAACCCGTGTAGATTGCAGGCACTTCTTTGGACACGAATTTGAGGTTGGGGAAGCCCATTGCGACCACCATCATGCCGTTTTCGTCCATGATGACGACTTTTTTGTTGAGTTCGTCGTATTTGCCGTTTTTATTGCCGATACGCTTGTCGCACTTAAAGAGCGTATCCATAGTTTGCGTAAGGTGTCCGACGATGCTGTCGTATTGCTTGTGACCTATGCGAAGTTGCGGGCCGCGTACGCCTTCGAGGTGACGGTCGATATAGTCGAAAGCCGCCATATAGTTGCCGAACCATCTATAAGTGAACAATGCCTTGATCGTGGTGGGTTTCATAATGAATTTGCCCATAACGAGAAGGTTTTTAAGCCAGCAACCGAAGTCGTACATCGTGTCCTTGAAGCCGCGCCATTCTCTGCGAGTGGACGTCTTTTTGCCGGCTTTGTAGAATTTGCCGAGTTTTTCGGAATTAAGTTTTGCGCCCATACTCAGTGTTCTCCTTTCTCATTCTGAATTTTTTTGATTTCCATAGCCTCTACGAACGCTTGGATTCTCGTGCGAAGTTGTCCCGATTGCCCTGCGTTGTAAGGACGGTCGATGGAAAGCACTTGATGACCGTATTCGTTTTGCAAAACTGCGTGCATAAATGGTCTGCCGTAGCCCCAGTAGTCGCAGAATTTGATTTGCTCGATGATGATGCCGTCCGCCTTGTATTCCTTTGCAATTTTGTCGATATATGCGTGGCGCTCGTTCACCTTTTCGGTGTTGAGAAAGCGCGGGCATTGACCCGATTGCATATAGTATCTGCAAACTTGCGTGAGGGCGTCCTCCTCGTCGGTGAGCACGATTTCTTGTCTGCCGGGCAAAGAGCCGAAGCAGTATCTGTCCGCAACCACGACAAGACCGGTGTCTTCTGCGAGTTTGATGAAACTCGGATCATCGATTTCGCTTCCGACCATTGCCACGCGCGCACGGTACGTTCCCACGGGATCGGGAACTCTCGTTTTAAGTTCTTCCGCCGTTTCCTCGAGTTTTTCGATGAGAAGGTCTTTGGGACAGCAGTAGGTCGCAAGGCAGAAAATCGCGAATTCGTAACCCGTGATACGGGGTGATTCTTCCTTTCTGTACTCGCCGATTTCGGTGATAAGACGGGAAATCTTGTTTTGTTCCTCAACCGCTTTGCGAATTGCGGCGTCGCTCACATCGATGCCGAGATGCTCGTGAAGGGGCTTCAAGCAATGTTCTTGCATTTGCAAGACGTAGTGTTTGAGGGTCACTTCGTCGCTCTTCATAGGAACGTCGCAGTAGGACGCAAAAAATCCTTCGTGCGGGCAGCAACCGAGATGTTCGATGTTTTCGGCAAGTCGGTTCATCATTGCGCACGCTTCGGGCGCGATGATTGCGTCAAGGAAGGAAAATCCGCCTTCGAGCGCGCGTTCGAGGATTGAGCGGCACGCTTCGCAGAAAATGGGGCTGAGATAGTAATTGCCCATTTCCGTGCTCGTTGTTCTCGGCGCACGCAGTCTTACCGAAAAAATGCCCGGCAAGTTGAGCAGAGGTTCGGGAATCTGATAGCAAACGTGCCCGATTGCCTTTCTTCCCGCATCTTGCGCCTGTTGGATGAGGTCGTTGTTGGAATTTTCCAACAAGTTCTCAAAGTAGATGAGGTGTTTTAGATCTCTCACAATATATCTCCTATAAAATATGTATTTCTTCCAAAACTTTTCTTGCGCCGACGCTAAGAGGCGAGTCGGACGGCAAAGAAAACACGTTTTCGCCCTTTGCGTCCATATCCGCAAGCGCAAAGTCGGCAGGAATGTGCGCAAACGTTTCAAGTCCTTCGACTTCGGGTTTTTGCGCGAGCGCTTCTTCGCCCAGCCGATTTTGCACCACGCCGATTTTGTCGTACATCACGAGGTCGGTTGCGACTTTTGCAATGGTTGCAACCACGTCGCGACCTTTTTTTGACTGGTCGGTGACAAGCAAAAGGTGAGTCACTTTTTCCATAACCCTGCGGTTTATCTGCTCTATGCCTGCCTCGCCGTCAATCACAACGAAGTCGTAGTGTTTGGCAATGAGTGCGATGACGTCTTTGAGATACGTGTTTATCTTGCAATAGCAACCCGCACTTTCGGGACGACCTATTGCGATAAAGGAAAATCCGTTTTGCGTGCAAATGGCTTCGTCAACAGAATATTCCGCGTTTCCGAGGATTTCGAGAGGGGAAATTTTGCCGTTTTGTGTCTGCTCGGCGGTTTCCTTGCGCACGTCGTCGATGGTTTTTGTCGGTTCTACGCCCAAAGCGGTGGACAAACCTATTGCGGGGTCTGCGTCTATTGCAAGTATTTTTTTGTTCGGGAAATTTTTAACGAGAAGTTTTACGATTACGGCAGAAAGAGATGTCTTCCCGACGCCCCCTTTCCCTGCAACGGCAATGATTTTCGTTTGTCCGTCCATCGTTCAACCTCGAAAGATTTGATGTCGCAATCCGTTCGCAACCGCGTGGATAGTGACATTCTATAGAACGCATATGCGTGCTTGCGCACTTGCGTGCGCGTGAAACAACATTAGAATTTTAGCAGTCTGAAATTTAAAAATCAACACTTTTCGACACAAATCGTACAAAAACGCATCGTAAAAATTTACCAAACACACAAATGTCCGACAACAATGCAGTAAAATTCGAAAAAGATGAACGAAAAGAGACGTTTTTACGCCTCTTTTCGCAATTTGCGGAGTGCCATAGGTTTGATTTGCATAATTTTCATCACACGATTCTCATTGCCGTGATATTCGCGCCCGTGAGGTTTACGCTTTCTCCCGAAACGTTGTAAATCGAAATGGTAGTTCCGTCAACGGTTGCGTTATACAGGATGGTTTTGGACACATTGGCGGCATTCGTCGTCGTGGCATAATCATAGATTATTTCGTTTCCGTCGGCGGTGCCGTTCTCAAAGAGTTGAATCGCAAAATTGCCGTCCGCGTCTCTTTCGCCGCTCGCCCCGTAAGTGATTAGATACGTTCCTTGCGGTAAGGTTATTGCGTTCGATGCAACCGACATAGTGGTCGTCGGGGTGGTGACGGAACTCGCAAGAGGGATAATTGCGCCCGAAGCGACGGTTTGCGTACCGCTGTAGGCATAGAGTGCGTCTTGAAGCGCGCTCGCACCCGCTTCGCCTTGCGGACCGGTTGCACCCGTCGGACCTTGAATGCCTTGCGCACCTTGCGGCCCCATCGGACCTACAGGCCCTTGCGGACCTATCGGACCTCTAATATATTCCACCGAGTTTTGTGAGCAAGTCGGTCTTGCCTGACAGCAGGGGTTAAAAAAGTTGAAAAACATGAACGTCCTCCTTTAAATTTTATGTAAAGGCAATCGAGATGGCATACAACCTTTTGTAAAATGTTTTTAAGGCTTCCGGCATGGTTTGAGAGGCGTATTTTTCCGTATACCATATGCAAACAAAAAAAAATGTGATACACTGTAACCAAGCGCAAACGAAAGCGTATATTTTGTGTAAACATTGCGCACGCAAGTGCAAAGGAAGTACGATATGAAAGAAAGATTCAAAAAGTATCTCGAAGAACATTTCAAAAAAATCGCGCCTACGCAAGCGGCTATGGAATACCGCAAAGCGATGTTGCGCCAACTTCTTGACAGGGAACAAGAGCTGCGCATAAAGGGCGTTTCCGACGACAATCTTATCTTTGATATGGCCGTGTCCGAACTAGGCGATTTCGACCGGACATTGGCAAATTTCGAGCATAGACAAATCAAGAGCGGTGAAGTCAAACGCAAGGTCAGCGCGACAAGCATTTGCGCGGCGGCAGTCGTTGCGCTTTTGACAATCGTGTATCTCATCGTCGGAGCAGTTGCTAAAATTTGGCATCCGACTTGGCTCATTATGGTGGGAGGCGTGTTTGCGGGTGCAAGCGTATTGCTCGTTTACGGTGCGGTCAAATTCGCGGCGAAAAAGAAATACGTTCCCGTCAGAATATTCGTTGCTATATGCGAAGTTTTGCTCACGGTTTTCGTGTTCTTGCTCTTGCAACTCGTGTTCAAACTCAACGGCGCGTGGATGAGTTTTCTTGCAATGGTAGCGCTCCTTTTGGGCGTTGACACGGCAATCGCATTCGGCACGCACAGCAAAATCAAATGGTTTGAATTGCCCGTATTCATCGAGATTGCGGCGGTTATGCTCTACGTCATTTTGGGCATCAATGTTCAAGGCATCTGGCATCCGGGCTGGCTTATGTGCCTTGCGGGCGTAGCGTGCGCACTCGTGCAACTCGTTGTCGTCATCGCAAAGAAAACAAAGGCGAAAAACAAGAAAGAAAAAGCCGCGCTCGAAGAAAAGAACGAAAAGGAAATTCAAAAATACTGGACAGAATGGGACGATTAACATATCGTTTTTGACGGATAAAACATCGATTTTGACGAATAGGAGAGATTTATGTCAACGACAATAAAGGCTGAAATGTGGGATAGAATGCAGTTTTTGTTCCGCAATTATTACGACAGAATGGTGCACGCCAAACTTACTTACGAGGGTAGTTTCGATATGAACATACTCAAAAACGCAGTGCTGTATATGATAGAAAAAGCACCCGTTCTTCATTCGAGTTTCAACACCACCGTAATCGAGCCGTACTGGAAAGAAGAAAAATACACCGTAGACGACATTGTGTCGTACGAAAAGGTCGAGGACGCAGACAAAGCCGCGGACGAATGGCTTTTGGGCGTCATCCCTTACGACAATAACGTGCAGGTCAAAATCACTGTGTTCGAGGACGACAAGCACTCCATCCTCGCGTGGCGCAACAACCATATGTGTATGGACGGCGGCGACCTCAAATACTTCCTCGCAACGCTTTGTGAAAACTACACCAATCTCAAAGCGGGCAACTATTCCGCGCTCCATATGAAAAGCGGTTCGAGAAGTTTCGACCAAGTGTATTCCAAACTCGAAGGCGACGACCTCAAACACGCAAAAGGTCTTTATAAAAACATTTCCAAAGCGCAAGACAAAGTTGCTTTTCCGTGGAGCGAAAGCATACCCGAGGACAGCAACCAAATTGTAAAGCGAGTCGTCGAGGAAGAGGATTTTGAAAAATTGCGCGCATTGTCCAAAAAGATGGGAATCACCGTCAACGACGCGATTATGGCAATGGTTTTTCGTTCTCTTTACGAACTGTGCGGCCTTAAAGATGACGACAGCCTCACCGTATCTTGCGCAATCGACCTCAGAAAACATATCGTCGAGGGCGGATTGCAAGGCGGTCTTA
Source organism: bacterium (assembly GCA_963620965.1). Taxonomy (GTDB): domain Bacteria; phylum Bacillota; class Clostridia; order Christensenellales; family CAG-917; genus CAG-475. The sequence goes on along the minus strand of CAVFCJ010000026.1, from coordinate 10,795 downwards.
CCAACCATACTGCGTGGATGGCCGTTCGTACGCTCGCAAAAGGCGATACTATGCAAGATACAGTCGTCAATATCATTCGTTCGACAAAAGGCTACAAGCGCGACAAGTTTATGGGGCTCTATTCCTTGCCGCTTTTGAAACTTGCATACACCATCTTCCCTCAAGACATTGCAGAGTTTGCAATCAAGGCAGGATACGACAATCCGCTTATCGCAGTCAGCAATATGGGCTTGCTAAACGCCGAAAAACTCACCCCAAACGGCTTGAAACTTGTTGATGGATTCATTTCGGGTGCAGTGAAGTACAAACCCTTCTTCCTTATGTCAGTGACGACGCTTCTTAATAGAATCACGCTCTCGACCGCAATCAGAGGCAATCAAAAAGACATCGACATTGCAAATCATTATTTTGATTTGGTGATGAAGAATCTCAAAGAATTCAACGCAATCGAACTTTGAGTCGCCAAACAGCGTCTAACTTTGTTAGAGACATCCGCCCGTCAACTCATTTACGCATAGTAAATTAGGGTTGCCGGTCGGAAGCCTCTGCCTCGTTATACATCTGCTTGGCGCCCCAGAGAGCCGACTGCTTGAAATAGGATTGAATGTAGGAAAAAACCGCTCAAACGAGCGGCTTTTTCCTATCTTTATATCTTTTTCCTATCTTTATATTCAATTTATTCCTTTAATTCGATTCAAACGAACGATTTATAATCCGTTCCCCATTCGGACATTGCGTCAAGTATGGGTTTCAACGTTTTCCCCAAATCTGACAGCGAATACTCGACTCTCGGCGGAACTTCGGCAAAAACTTCGCGCTCGATAAGTCCGTCGCCTTCCAAAGAACGCAAATTGTCGGTCAACACTTTTTTGCTTATTCCGGGTATGGATTTTACAAAATCCGTAAAGCGTTGCGTGCCGCTGTAAATCAGATTTCTCAAAATCAACAATTTCCATTTGTTGCCTATAAGTTGAACGGTCGTTGCCACCGGACATTCGGGCAATTCTTCTTTGGTAAGCATAATTCACCTCGATATTTGATGAGAGCAGTATACCGCGAGCCGAGCAAAAAGTCAATAGTTCAATTTTGAAACCAAGTTACAAAACTATTATCGGATAATAAAAAAGTAACGTTCGTGCAAGTTTTGGCAAAGACACATATAATGCAATCGCACTCTGTGAGAGAGTGAAAAATAAAAAACGGAAGGTAAAAAATTATGAACAAAAACGAATTTGAAAGAATAGTGCTTGAAAAAGGCGAAGTAAACGTGTATGATTTCAAAAAAGTCAGATTGCACGCATACAGAACAGACGATTATATCAACGACGAGGTGTTTATCGTCGAAAAGGACAAGAAAGCGGTCGTTATCGAATCGCCTTGCTTCTTCGACAACAATCGCGCGCTTGAAAAATATCTTTCCGATTTTGAGATTGCGGGCGTGCTGATTGCTTACCACGACGCAGGCGGAACGTTTTTGAAAGGCGCAAGAAAATACGCAACGCAAAAAGCAAAAGAATACGGCGAAAACGGCGGCGGAAAAGCGTTGATTGACAATTTTACCGCAGCGTTCGGCGACGTGTTCGACAACTCGCTGCACACGATAACCGACGTGCTTAAGGACGGAAAGGTGAATATCGGCGGTATCGATTTCGTAATCGTTCCCACTCACGAAGCGTACGACATCGAGATTCCTCAAATCAACGCGGTTTACACGCATATGCTCGGTCACGATTGCCACTCGATCGTTGCGGGTGCGGGACACGCCGACGCCATTATTGCGCAACTTCGAGATTATATCGCAAGAGGGTTCGACCTTATTCTCACGTCCCACTATACGCCCGAAGACTTGAAGGACGCGCAAACGAAAATCGATTATTTAGACGAGTTGAAGTCGATTGCCGCAGAGAGCAAAAACGCCGCTGAATTTAAGGAAAAAGTAAAGAGCGAATATCCCGACTATGCAGGCGAAAACTACTTGGATATGACGGCTTCTATGTTCTTTGCGTAAGCAAAAAAGGATTTTGAAAATGGAAACACTCGACAGATTGATTGAATTGCTATGTGCCGAGAGGGGCGAAAGAGTGCCTTCTCTCGCCGAAGCGCAAAAGCCCGATTATTTTCGGGCTTTGTGCAACGTTCGTCCGCCTATGCCGATTTCCGCCGAGTTTTTGGCATTGCAAGACGAATATCTGACGAAAAGAAGAAACGAGCGCGGAATCGTCCGTTCTCGCGACCTCGTTTACTCTCGCGGCATTGCTCTTTTTAAGGGTGATATAACCACGATTGAAGCGGACGCAATCGTCAACGCCGCAAATTCTGCTATGCTCGGGTGTTTTCATCCGTTGCATAACTGCATAGACAACGCGATTCATTCCGCCGCGGGCGTGCAAGTGAGGCTTGATTGCAACGATATTATGAAAGGAAAAGAAGCCGAAAACGGCGACGTTATCGTTACGAAAGCCTACAATCTGCCGAGCAAATTTATATTCCATACCGTCGGTCCGATAGTAAACGGACGCGTGACGAAAGAAAACGAATCGGATTTGGCAAAATGCTATCGAAATTGCCTTGAAAAAGCGAGCGAAATGCGGCTTGAAAGTATTGCTTTTTGTTGTATATCGACGGGCGTTTTCGGTTATCCGAAGGAAGAAGCGGCAAGCGTCGCGATTGAAACCGTAAAAGAGTATTTGAAGAAAAACGGCGAAATCAAGGTAATTTTCAACGTTTTCACAGAGGACGATTATGACGTATATAAACGAAAGCTTCGATAAAATCGAAAAACTAAAATCCGTCATCGATAATGCCGACGCAATCGTGATAGGCGCGGGGGCAGGGCTTTCTATTGCCGCGGGATACGAGTATTGCGGCAAACGCTTTCACGAAAATTTTTCCGATTTCGAGGCTAAATACAATTTCCACGATATGTACACGGGCGGTTTTTATCCGTACTCGACTCTCGAAGAATACTGGGCGTATTGGTCGAGATATATACTTATCAACCGCTATTCCGACCCGCCGAAACCCGTGTACGACGAACTCTACGAAACGGTAAAAAACAAAAACTATTTCGTTATCACGACAAACGTCGACCACTGTTTTCAAAAAGCCGGTTTTGACAAAAAGAGGTTGTTTTACACGCAAGGCGATTACGGACTGTTTCAATGTTCCGTGCCTTGCCACGACAAGACGTATGACAACGAGGACGTCGTGCGGCGTATGGTGAGCGAGCAAAAGGATATGAAGATTCCGTCCGAACTTGTGCCGAGATGTCCGATTTGCAAAAAGCCGATGACGATGAATTTGCGCGCCGACGACAGTTTCGTCGAGGACAGAGGTTGGCACGACGCGTACAATCGCTACGAGCGATTTTTGAGAGAAAACGCAAACAAGAAAATCGTGTTTTTTGAACTCGGCGTCGGAATGAATACGCCCGCAATAATCAAATTTCCGTTTTGGCGAATGACGGACAAGAACCCGAACGCGTATTACGTTTGCATAAATACGGACGTGGCGTATGCGCCCGACGATATTCAAAACAGGTCGCTTTGCATATCCGACGATATTGCAATGGTGCTTGCAAAACTGTAAAAAATCGAACGTCCCCGACTACGTTTAGTCGGGGACGTATTTCCGCCACAAATATCACAAAAGGCACTTTATATCTCTCTTTTGTATTCGTTATGTGCTATTTTCGGCATTGGCTCGTCAAGGTCGAAGTGCGAGGCAAACGACTTGAATATCGGCACGGCGATAATGCATTTGTCCAAAAGTTTCGAGAACGCACTTATAAGCGTGCCGTTGAAAATCGTCATTACCAGTGTGCCCCAGTTGATACCCACGAATTTTTTGAAGAATACGAGCGTCATAGTCGTGCCGAGCGCAAGCATAAAAAAGTCGAAGCAGGTTTTGAAAACGCCTTGTTTAAACGCATATTTGTGGCTTACGCACTTGACAAACATATCGTACACTTGAGGATGCAGGTATGTCTTGAAAAACAGTGCGATTGAAAATGCAGTCAGTGGCACGCCGAGAATAAACATCACGATTCTCGCCCATAAATCCATGCTCCCGGGCGGCGTTATTGTTGGATTGAACAGCGGAATGAGCCTAAAAAGGTCCAAAACCGCGCCGTATATGAGGCAAGTGACGAACGAGGACAGATAGGAAAGGCGAAATCTTTTCATTATTATGCAAAACAGCACGAAAAGAATGCCTTGCAACACGTATTCCGCTTGCCCGAAAGTGATATTGGGCACGACAAGGCTCAAAATGTAGGCAGGGGCTACAATCATGGATATACCGAAGTCCACGCTCGTGAGCATTGCAACGGAAAGCGCAAGCAGAATTATTGCCGCAAGATAGACGACTTCGCTCGGAAGTTTCAACTTTTTCATAATACCTCAAAAGTGTTTTTGCCATAAAAAAAACACAGCGCATGGCGGTGTGTGGCGAAAAGATGACGGCTGTCCGGAAAAGTCCACATGGTTTTTCACAGAGTTTATATCACACTTTTCAGGATATGTCAACACCGAAATTTTTGTCGACAATGTACGCAAAGCGTCGATTTTGGTTGTTGCACAAGTGTAGGATATGTGCTAAAATATACTTATACAAAATATCATCTCAAAGGGGTGTACATTATGACATTTGCGCAATTTTTGTTTGTGGCAATCGACAAGATGTTCGACGGCTCGCAAAACAACAAGAAAATGCTTCGCTTCAAAGACGTTAAGTTTGAGATAGAAACGGACATTACCTACGGCAAAGACGACGCCGAAAAACTCGACACTTACTACGTCAAAAAAGACGGAAACGAGAAATATCCCGTGTTCTTCTACATTCACGGCGGTGGCTTCGTGGCGGGCGACAAACACTACCGCAGAGGTCTTGCCAAATGGGCGGCGAACAAAGGCTTCTTCGTTGTGAACGTCAACTACGGTCTCGGTCCGAAATATCTGTTCCCGAAGGGAATCCAACACCTCGTGAACGCACTCAACTGGGTGGACGCAAATGCCGAAAAGTACAATCTCGACATCGACAATATGTGTGTATCGGGCGACTCTGCCGGCGGCTATTATTCGGCAATGCTCTCTTGCGTTTCCACAAACAAGGATTTGCAAAACAGATTCGGCGTCAGCACCGACCTTAAATTCCGCACCGCTATGCTCGACTGCGGTATTTACGACATCGGCGAGGCTCTCGGACAAAAAATGCCCTTCAATCTCACGGACAAAATCCTCTTTGATTTCAGCGGAATCCATGTCAAGGAACTCGACAAATACGAATATTTCGACGTTCTTGCGCCGTTCGGCTTTGTAAACGAGCAATTCCCGATAAGTTTTATCACCTATGCGGAAAAAGATATGTTCTGCAAAGGACAAGGACAAAAACTCGTCAAAAAACTTCAAGATCTCGGCGTACATGTCGAAGAACATCACAGCACCAAGTTCTTTGACAACCATTGCTATCCGCTCAACTGGAACAAGGGCGCGGCAATCGAAAACATCCGTCTTTGCGACGACTTCCTCAAACGCGTCGTCGAGAAAAGAGTTTAATGACGTTTGTTGCAAAAACGAACACAAAAAACATAAAAATTCATTCGTATGCGCCGAAAATCGGCGCATACGCTTTGATTTTTGACTATACAAGAGGATAAATTTATGGCAAAAGATAAAAAGGCGATATTCAAGCCGAAAGCGCAAGAAGTTGCGCCGATTGACGACAAGTATTCGCAAGAGGAAGTGGCGGCGGCAGAGCAACTCGTGCAAAACGAAGAAACAGACAAAAAGATGTCGGCGGTGCAGACCGCAAGCGCAATATGGACGTTGATTTGCACACTGTACTCAATAGTGTCGGTGTGCACGTTCGTCGCAAAAAAATGGGTGGATTCCACCTACACTTACGTATTGATTCCATTGCTTGCGGTGCTTGTAATCGTGTTTATCGTGCTTGTAGTGTTGACATTCAAGGACAAGAAAAAACTGAAAACGAGCATAAAGACCTACAAGAAAATTTTGGGTATATTCAAGGCGTTCGTCAACGTGTTTTTCCTTGTTTTGACCGCCGTGTCCATGGCAGGTCTTGCGACGGGCGAAACGAGCCTCGTCAAGTGGATTGTATTCGGTGCGACGTTTCTCGTTGCACTCGTGCAACTTGCGCTTAAAATAACCAAGTTCGTTATGAAACAAGTGCGCGCGGCGGTGGGGAAAAAGTACAAGGTGGAAGTGCATCGTTTCGTTGACGGAAAAAGAAAAAGAAAGACCGTCGCCGATTCCGTAGAAGAGCACGGCTATAAGCAATAATCGCTTAAAAGCACAAAAAATCATAGAGATTTTTCAAAACGCAATTTTGCGACAAAATAGCAATAAACAACATTTATATATGCAAAACCGACGCGTAAAGCGTCGGTTTTGTGTTTATGATTGTGAATTTATTGGTTAAATTATGTGTGTTTCGATTGCATATTTCAACGCTTGATAAGGCGCGTTTAATTGCACATATCAATTTCGCAATGCGCGCATTTGCGACGCTGAGTCGAGTCTTTACGGGTTATTCGATTGAGAAAAATCTGTCGATAAGTTCCCACGATTTGTCGAGATATACGCCGCTCGCTTTTGCGGCCCTTTCGTTGAAGATGCGGTTTTCGAGGCTCTCGTTTTCGGTGCAAAGCGAGTAGTATGCGCTTGCCGTTTTAGACGAGAAAAGCATAAACGGAACGGGTTCGCTCGTATGCTTGCGAAGGGACACCGGCGTGAAGTGGTCGGGAAGTATGAGCATTGCAAAATCTTCGCCGTTTTGCGCAAAGTGCGACACGATTGGCGACACGATTTTTTCGTCGATAAGTTCGATTGCCTTGACCTTGCCGAAAGCATCGCCCTGATGTCCGCACTCGTCCGTCGCTTCGAGGTGGACAAAGCAGAAGTCTTCGCCGTTTTCAAGTGCGCCTATCGCCGCTTGCGCTTTGCCGTCGAAGTTGGTGTTGAGAGTTCCATTTGCGCCCTCGACGTCGATTGAATCCATGCCGCTGCCGATGGCTATGCCTTTTAGCAAATCCACAGCGCTTATCATTGCGCCTTTTTTGCCGTATTCGTCCTCGAAGTTCGGAATGGACGGCTTCGTGCCTTCGCCCCAAAACCATATCGCGTTTGCGGGATTTTCGCCACGCGCGATTCGACATTGGTTGACGGGGTGGTCTTTCAAAAGTTCGTACGAGTTTTTTATGAACGCCGTAAGGTCTTTGCCGAGTTTGCCTTTGGGCAGATATTCACCGATACGCTTGTCGCTTATGTTGTGGGGCGGCGTAAGGTCGTTGGTTGCTTTTGCGTCAGAAACTATGAGGCAGTTGCGATAACTTGTGCCTATGTAAAATTTGAATTTGTACGAAGAAAGATTGTCGATGACGCAGTTCATAATTTCGCGCGCTTCGTCCGCACCTATCTCGCCTGCGCTGTAATCGATCATAATTTTGTTCTCGAAAGGCTCGTCTTGCGAGAGCGTGACGAGATTTGTGCGCATGGCAAGGTCATCGGCTTTCATATCTATGCCGATGGAAAGCGCTTCGAGCGGACTTCTGCCCGTGTAGCAAGTGTGTGCGTCGAATCCGAGTACACCGAGATTTGCCACGTCGCTGCCGGGTGCGAACCCGTCGGGAACGGTTTTCACAAGCCCGATTTGCGCCGTCTGCGCCAAAGCGTCCATATTCGGTGTGCGAGCGGCTTCGAGAGGAGTTTTGTCGCCCAGAGATTGGACGGGGTAGTCTGCCATACCGTCGCAAAGTATCAAAACGTATTTCATTTGACACCCCCTTTGAGGTTATGATAATTCTTTCGCTTGCATTTGTCAATTTTATATGTTAAGTTATATTGATAAGCAAAGAGTGTATGGCATAGCCATACGGAAAGGGAAATTTGGCAAAATCTGTTGACAAAAACCTCAAAAAACTGCCGCTCGGCGCGATAAGACCGCAAGGTTGGTTGCTCGATCAAATGCGTTTTGCAAGCAATCTTCAAAAGCGAATCGGTTCGCTGTCGGGACTTGTCAAGGACGGAGAATGGAACGGCGGCGAAAGCCTGCCTCGCTACGTTCGAGGTTTGATTTTGCTCGCTTGCGCTCTCGACGACAAAAATCTCAAAGAGAAAGTGTCGAGTTTTATGTCGCTCATTTTTGCAAGTGCAAATGAAGGCGGTGATTTCGGCCCTAAAAATACGTCGTCGCTCACGCCCAAAATCGAGGCGATAAAAACCCTTTTAACCTATTACGAGGCAACGGACAACGAACGCGTTTTGCCGTTTTTAAAAAAGTTTTTCAAAAGCCAGTTTAACACCTATTCGGTGAGTTCGAGTTGGTACGATTCGAGAGCGAGATTGCTTGAAGAGATAGGCGCAATCGAAGCCGTGTATAGAGAAACCGACCTTGAATGGTTGCAAGACTTGGGCGAGAAACTTCGCGACAGTTCAAACGACTGGTTTAAACTCGCAAACCGCTTTCCGTACAAAAAGCCATATCTGCGTTATATCTCGCAAACAGCACTTAAACGCGTACAAAAACAGGTTTTAAGTGTCGATTGCGCAAGAGATAACGCAAAAAAGAATAGAACGCTTTCACCCGAATACATCAACAAACAGTGGTATAAAAACAATCATAAAGTCGCTGTCGAAACAAGCGGCGTAAACCTTGCAAAGGCGATAAAATACCCTGCAGTGTACGGAAGATTTATAGGCGACGACAACTTGAAAAACTTGTCGATTAAACTTGTTTCCGCACTCGAAAAAAGACACGCAACGCCTCTGGGAATGTTTGCTTGCACGCCGAGAATCGTAGGCTCAAAAGGCGTGGGTGCGGTTGACGTCGAAGCAGGCGTGGAGATGCTCGAATCCCTTGTCGAAGTCGTGAAAGAAACGAGAAGTTATGAACTTGCGGATTTGATTGAGCGCATAGTTTTCAATATGGTTGCGGGTGCGAGTTTCGACGATTGTTCCGCCGTTCAGGATATGGTTTTCGTCAATCAGACAGAAGCATCGCAAACAAGAAAATTGCCTTATGCCGATGAAGACAACGCATTTTACACCAAGAAAGCGTCAAGGGGCGCAATTGCACTTTTGAGCGCATATCCGCTCTTTTTGCAAACGGCGTGTATGGTGAAGGACGAGCAACTCAATTTCATAACCTATGCGCCTTGCACTATGGACGTGTCCGTCGGCGGCTTTAATCTCACGATTTCCGAGCGCACAGGCTACCCGTTCAGAAACGCGGTCGTGTTCAAGGTGGAACAGGCAGACGGCGAACCCGAAGTCAAAATCAATTTCAGGGTGCCGAAAAACACGTATATGCAACTCATATCCGGCGGTCAAATCGTGGCGAGCGGAAGCAAGGAGATTTCTGTCAAGTGTATACTCAAAACCGGGAGCACGTTTATGCTCAAAATGAACATACCGTTAACCGTTGAGGAAAACGCGGACGGCTCGCGCAGTTTGTTTAAGGGCAATTTGCTTATGGCTCTCAAACTGCCTTGCGACGTCACGCAAGATTCAAACGACAGACGTACCCTCATTGTGAAATGCTCGAAAAAGTGGAATATTGCACCGCTTTTGTCAAAAAAATCGACGAAAAAACTGTTTGAGGACGAAAGAGTTGTCGTGCACGATATATCCAACGTGCCGTTTGCGCAGGAACAACCGCCTTTCGAGTTGAAAATCCGTTCCAAAAACGTGATTAACTGGGATTACGACACGAGCGGATTCGAGTCCTTCCCGAAAAAGTGTAGTTTTTCCGAAGAAAGCCTCGAAAGAACGTACGTTCCGTTCGGATGTACGCTCACGAGAATAGCAAAATTTCCCAAATGCCTCAAATAAGAAGGTGGAATATGAAAACGCTTGAAAAAAAATATTCGAAAATCGAAAGGGTCGTGGCAAAAGGCAAGTTTTCCGCTTGCGTTTATTTGCGCTCGATGCTTCTTGCCGTAATTTTGGGTGGTCTTACGGCGGTCATTTGGGTTTTTAAGGATAAAATAGAGAGTTTGTTCACAAAAACCGAGCCTGCGCAATATCTCACCGACGACGTTATGCGCTGGGTGCTTTTGGGCATGGGCGTTATCGTCCTTGCAAGTCTGCTTATCGAAACAATCCGCCTCAACTCAAAAGAACTCGTTCTCACGCCCGACAAGGTCGTTTTTAGAGAGGGAATCCTCAGTATGCGCACTGTCGTTATACCTCTTTGCGAAATAAAGATGGTCGAAACCAAGCAAACCTCCCTCGAACGCCTTTTTGGAGTCGGCAAAATTCTCATCGTATCCGACGCGCAACAGCCCTATCTCGTCAAAAACGTCAAATCTCCCGACAGATTATCTCGTCGCATTATGCGCCAAGTCGCCGACGTCAACGAGTCGACGAGGTCTGGAGGAAGAGCGAGGATTCCACAAATTCGTTTAGTCGGCACTCCCAAGTAAAAACCTCGTTATTGAGCGAATAACTGCGGCAATGCCCTTTTGCTATCAATTCACGTACGCTTATGTACGTTAGGATTGCTAACAAAAGGGCGTTTTCTTGTTTTTCATCTCAAAAGCGCGGTTTTAGAGAATTCTTTACAAGAGTGTAGGGCGCAATCCCCAAATTAACTTTCCCCCTTCCTCACGTGTTTCCCCGCCCGTCGTTCCCCCTCTGCATACTTTGAGGGAACCCACGACGTCCGCTCCGCGTGGGGCAACACTCGGCACTCGCATAAATAGGGACATTTCACTCATTATGTCACCGTCCTTTGTGTGCCAGCTACGCACCCAAACGGCACAGTCGGACGGTAC
>CAVFCJ010000025.1:3128-17396 GCA_963620965.1 bacterium | reverse complement strand
GGTATCAAGAGTGATAAAACGCCGCACCGTAGCGCAAGAGGCTTGCGACGGCGGACGTATCGAAATCAACGGCAAAGTCGTCAAACCCGCAAAAGACGTAAAAGTCGGCGACGTAGTGACAGTGACTTTCGGCAACAATTCGATGTCGTTTGAGGTGTTGAGCATCGACGAACATCAAACCAAGCAAAGTGCCGAAACGATGTACAGAATTATTAATTAATAATTAATAATGAACTTGGGCGGGCTCTGCCCACACCCGAAATTGCGGCAACGCCGCAATATCACTCTCGCATAGCGAGAATATCACTGCACAAAGTGCAATATAACTCGCGCGTAGCAAGAATATCACTGCACCGCAGGTGCAATATAACTGTGCCTACGGCACAACAAGGTGAACTATGAAAATCAACGTTATTATAACAGCAGGAGGCACGTCACAGAGATACGGCACGGAAAACAAACTCTTTGCGCCCTGCAACGACTCTTGCGTCGTCGTCGAAGCAATCAAACCGTTTTTGACTTTCGAGCAAGTTTCAAAAATCATCGTGGCGATTCACCCCTCTTACAGCGACGAATTGCTCAACGCGCTCGAAAACGCGCATATCGAGGACACTCGCATCGCACTCACGCAAGGCGGTATTACTCGCACTCAAACCGTGAAACACGGGCTTAACGCAGTCGAAGACGATTGCGACTATGTCATAATTCACGACGGCGCACGCCCCTACGTTACCACTGCGTTGATAAACAGCGTTATTACCGGCGCGCTCGAAAACGGCGTTGCGCTTCCCCTTCTTCCTCTCACCGACTCTCTCGTTTGCATAAAATTCGGCGTAGACCCCGTTGACAGAGCGGACTATCGCAGAGTGCAGACCCCCGTTTGCGCGAGAACTGACATTTTGCTCAAAGCGTACGCAAAGTGCGACGGCGAATACCTCGACGATATTGCAGTCATTCAAAAACACGCCGCTTGCGACGTAAAGATTATCGAAGGCGACCCCAAAAATATAAAAATCACGACCAAAGAAGATTTGCACACGCCCCTTTGCGGAATCGGCTACGATATACACCGCTTTAAATCCGGCAACGGAATCAAACTTATGGGAACGCTCATTCCCTGCGAGTTTTCTTTTGTTGCGCACAGCGACGGCGACGTTGCGGTGCACGCTCTTATGGATGCGATTTTGTCCGCAATCGGCGAAAAAGACATCGGGCATCTTTTCCCCGTAGACGATTCTCGCTACGACGACGCTGACAGCCTCGAACTTTTGCAAACCGTGCTTAAAAAAGCCACCGAAAAAGGTCGTGCGCTCCAAAACGTCAGCGTGGCGATAATTGCCGAAAGTCCTATGCTTGCGCCCTATATCGACCAAATGCGCAACAATATGTCGCGAGCATTGAAGATTCCTTGCGAAAGAATAGGTATAACCGCAACGACAAACGAGCAAGTCGGCGATTTGGGCGACTCCAAATCGATTGCCTGCTTTGCGACCGCTCTTTTGCTGTAAAATAGGAAAACATTGTCAAAAACCGTCAAAAAACGCGATTTTTTGCAAAATGCAACCAAAAGTTGCGGAATTGACAATTAAAATCGGTGGTAGCAACCGACCTCAATCTGCCACAATAAAGGCACAAAAACAAGCGAGGTTTCAATATGGACATCACAACCGCAAACAGGCTATACGAATTGAGAAAACAACACGGATATTCGCAAGACGAACTAGCAGACAAACTCAACGTATCGCGTCAGGCAATATCCAAATGGGAAAGGTCGGAAAGTTCGCCCGACACGGACAATCTCATTGCGCTTGCGCGACTTTACGGCGTGAGCCTTGACGAACTTTTGAATTATACCCCTACCAACGCAAGCGCGGATACCATAGAAAACAACAACACCGACGGCAATGCCGAAAACGACGATAAAAACGCACAATCGACGGTTAACAACGACAAAACCGACGCAAAAACATTCGTTTATGCAAACGAAGGCGATCAAGTACATATTGACGAAAACGGCATTTACGTTCACGACAAAGACGGTTCGGACGTCGTTATTAACGGCGGAATCGCAAAACTCGTCAACAAGGTTGTAGGTACTATTCACATCGAGGACGGCAAAAAAACCACGATAAACGGGAAGGATGTAAACGAAGGCGAGTATGTCGAAAACGGGAGCGCGGTGCATATCAAAAACGGGCATATCACCTTTGACAATCAAAAATCAAAGGATATCGCAATCGCTTCGAGCATAGTCAACGGCGTGACTTTCCTTGGTTGCACGCTTGCCTATATCCTCATAGGATGCCTTTGCAACTTGTGGCACCCGGGTTGGATATTGTTCTTTGTTCCCTTCATCGTAGGCGGCATTTTTGACACGATTGCAAAGCGCAATCCGTCAACGTTCCCCATTGTGTTTATCGTCACTGCAGTATACCTGCTTTTGGGTTGCGGCTTTAATATGTGGCACCCCTACTGGGCAATTTTCTGCGCAATCCCTGCCTACTACATCATCGTCGAGCCTATCAAAGCGGCAGTCGCAAAGAAGAAAAAACCGATATTCGACATCGAGATAAACAACGCCGAGCGCACGGACGAAGACTCGGACGACGAGTCGGAAAACGGCTGATTGCATGCGGTAAAAAGCCAACGAATACGGTTATAAATAACGCTGAAAAATCGGCAAATAATCGCTAAAAATCGCCGAAAAATTGCGAAAAAACAATCTGAAAATTCAACGAATCATCGAGAGAACGACCGAGGTCGTTCTCTTTTTCGCTATTTCATAAAGCGGAGTATTCAAAAAGCGTTTGACAATATACGATTCTCTCTTATATAATCCAAGTAATCGAATACAACAACTCATCGCCGGGTGAGCGCGTCAGCGTCGTGTCGTTAGGCCTTTTGAAGACACGAAAGCGTGACGCTTTTTTGTTGGAAAGGCACTCAAAAAGGTCATCGAAAAACTTATGAAAACTATGAAAGACACAAGCGTTTTGAAAGAGTTTGCAAAATACGTTTCCGCAAACGTCATAGCAATGATAGGACTCAGTTGCTATATTTTGGCGGACACGTTTTTCATTTCTCTCAAAATGGGTCAAACAGGACTTGCCGCACTCAATCTGTCAAGCCCGTCTTTCAACATAGTTTTTTCAATCGGAATGATGTTTGCAGTCGGTGGTGGTACGAGATTTGCGATACTGAAAGGCGCAAAAAACGACGACGAAGCAAACAAAGTGTTCACCCACACCATTCTTATCGTTGCGCTGTTTGCGGTGATTTTCGTCATTTTGGGCATATTCGCATCCCGCCCCGTAGCGCAATTCCTCGGCGCGGAAGGCGACACGCTCGAATACAGCAACACGTACGTGCAAATCATACTTTGCTTTGCGCCCTTCTTTATGTTCAGCAACGTGTTTCAGAACTTCATTCGCAATGACGGCGCGCCGAGACTTGCAATGATTGCTTCCCTTTCGGGAAACTTGTTCAACATCGTATTCGACTACGTTCTCGTGTTCCCCTGCAACCTCGATATGCTCGGCGCGGCTCTCGCAACGGGCTTTTCGCCCATCGTGAGCATACTCATTCTGTCCTTGCATTTCATACGCAAAAAGAACACTTTTCACCTCGGAAAAACCAAACTTTCCATACGGACGTACGGCAAAATCTGCTCGCTCGGATTTGCGCCGTTTATCACCGAAATTTCGTTTGCAATCGTCCTTACGGTGTTCAACGGTCTGTTCAAGAAACTCGGCGGCGATACAGCGATTGCGGCTTACACAATCGTCATCAACGTTTTCTACGTCACCAACTCGATATTCAACGGCGTTGCCAACGGCACGCAACCGATGATAAGTTTCAGTTACGGCGAAAGCGACCACAAAAAGATACGGCAGATTCTCAAATACGCTCTCGTCACAGTTTCGTCGATAGCGGTTTTGCTGTACGTCGCGATTTTCTTCGGCGCGGACGGAATCGCAAGCATATTCAACACGCAAGGCGTGGAAGCGTTGCAAGAAGCCGCCACGCACGGTATGCGTTTGTTCTTCATATCCTCGCTGTTTTCGGGATTCAATCTGCTGTTTTCCTACTACTTCTCGGCGTCGAATCGCGGCGGATACGCGCAGTTGATAACCCTGCTTCGCGGACTCGTGACGATAATCCCCATCGCGTACTTATTTGCGTATCTGTGGAAAATGACGGGGCTTTGGCTCGCCACCCCTGCGGCGGAACTGCTGACTCTTGGCGTTACGCTGTGCATATTCTTCCTTACCCGCGCAAAGAAAGAGGAATTTATCCCCTGCCCAGAATACCGAAAAAAAGCATAAAACGAGCCTAAAACGCATATAAAAATCACTCAAAAAAACACTCAAAATCACATATAAAAATGTAAAATCTTCACACGACTTCGGCACTTAAAAAGCACGGCATTGCCGTGCTTTTCGTTTTATTGCGACGTTAAATATCTCTTGTAAAACGTTGACCAAACGCGGAGCAAGGCGCACAAGTCGCGGAAGGCGAGAACGAGGCGCGGAGCGTTTGGAAAAGAGATAAGTCAGGCGCAGAGCAAACGCCGAAAATCGCGAAAAGTGAGCACGCATAGCGCAGTGTACACAGACGTACACGAGCAACACGCGCGCAACTTGACAAAGAAAAAGCACAACCGAAGTTGTGCTTTGTTTTTCGACGTTTGAATGCGTCTGATTATCTCTTTGAGAATTGAGGTGCTTTACGTGCCTTGTGCAAACCGTATTTCTTACGTTCTTTCGCACGCGGGTCACGAGTGAGATAACCTTCTTTCTTGAGGATTGCTCTGTATGCTTCGCTGTCTGCGACGCAGAGCGCTCTTGCAATGCCGTGACGGATTGCGCCTGCTTGACCGGTGTAACCGCCGCCGTACACATTGACGTAAACGTCGAACTTGTCGGTCGTGCCTGTTGCAACGAGGGGTTGATTGACGATGAGTTTCATCGTGTCAAGAGGGAAATACTCGTCGAGAGTACGTTTGTTGATGACGATGCTGCCTTCGCCGCCGGGGATAAGACGAACTCTTGCGATTGCCGTCTTTCTTCTGCCTGTGCCGAGATATTGAACTTTCTTGGTTTTCTTAGTAGCCATATTTCACCTCTCAATCAGTTGAGTTTCAACTCAACGGGGCATTGTGCCTGATGATCGTGCTCTGCACCGACGTAAACGCGGAGTTTTTTGAGCATCTTTGCGCCGAGAGTATTCTTGGGAAGCATACCCTTGACTGCCTTGTACACGACGAATTCGGGTTTTTCAGCCATCAATTTCTTGTACTGAATTTCCTTCAAGCCGCCGATGTAACCGGTGTGATAACGATAGTATTTGTCTTCGAGTTTTTTGCCTGTGAGAACGACCTTTTCGCAATTGATGATTATAACGTGGTCGCCGCAGTCGACGTTGGGTGTATATTCGGGTTTGTTCTTACCTTTAAGGATAGAAGCAACCTGAGATGCAAGGCGGCCGAGAACCATATCGGTTGCATCGACAACATACCACTTGCTTTCAACTTCGCCGGGCTTTGCCATATAAGACTTATTGTTTTTTGCCATTGTTGACAAATCCTTAGCCATTGTGCTAACCTCCAAAATTTGTTTTCGCAAGAGCAAGGCTTAGATCGGAGGGGCTAGTTCTTCTCGCGCCATACATCTTTCAAAAATATGCTTGATAATAATATTAAATATAACAAAATAAGTCAAGCGTTTTTGTCAAAAATCGGATATTTTTTGCAAACGCCTTTCGTTATACTTATCAAGAGTGCTGTTATCTCGCATTTTCGATGCGGACTTTCATAGGTTTGCAAGGCATATTTTCAAGCGATTTCAAATCCGTTTGCTGTCCGTTCAACTCGACGTTCGCTTCGCCTACGTTTGCAAATGACACGGTTAGACGCTCGGTTTTTACATTTTCCGGAATGATTATCAAATCGTACCCTTTCTCGTCCTTTTTCATTGCGACGGATATTTTGCCTTGCTCGTCGAACATCGTGTAGACGTTGTCACCAAGATAAATTTTGAGTTCTATATCCTTAAACTCGGTCGAGTTTTTGTCCTGATTGAGCATGGGTATAATCGCTCCATCTTTGACAAACACGGGATATTTGTCAAGCGGATATTCTCTTTGATATTCCTTTCCGCCCTCAAATCTTTCGCCGGTGAAAAAGTCGAACCATACTCCGCTAGGAAGCCAAAACTTTTGCTTCGCCACGCCTTTTTTGCCCTTGTGCGTGACGGGGCAAACGTACATTTGCCCACCGAAATAGTATTGATTGCGCCACTTTTTGTCGTATGCGCGGTCGTCTTGTGAATAGTAATACGTCGGGCAAACGAGCGGAATGCCCTCCGTTGCAGTCTTTACGTTCGCCGTATACAAGTACGGCAAAAGTCTGTGTCGTAGGCGCAAAAAGTCCTCTGCCATCGTTTCGACTTGCGTATAATTCCACGGCTCTTTGCTCATCGCCTTGTTGTTGGAATGCAAGCGGTTTATCGGCGAGAACACGCCGTATTGCAACCATCTTAAATACAGTTCGTTATCACTTTTACCCAAAAGGTGCCCGCCTATGTCGTGCGACCACCAAGTGTAGCCCGCGTTGGACGCGAGCGCAGTGAAATATGGTTGAAATTTCAAACTGTTCCAACACACGACCGTATCCCCCGAAAATCCGAGCGGATAGCGGTGCGAGCCGAGCCCTCCGCATCTTGAAAGAATCACGCCGCCTTTCCCGTCGCGATTGATGTCGAGAGTGTGATAGTGGTTGAGAAGCCAAAGCGGATCGAGATTTTTCATTTTGGACTTCGTGCCTTGTTGCCAGTCAATCCACCAAAAATCAACGCCCATCTTTTCATAAGGGTGATGCAAAATATCAAAGTAGGCGTCGCGGAATTTTTCATCGATCAGGTCAAATTCGAGCGTACGCTTCGTTTGAGGATCAACGCCGAGCGCACGACACATTTCCGGATATTGCTCCTCAAAATAGCGAACGCCGTCGCGAGGGTGCAAGTTCATCGTGACTGCAAGATTGCGACCTTTTAGGTTTTGCAAAAATCCTTCGGGATCCGGGAACAATTCTCTTTCGAACGTATATCCCGTCCACCCTGCGCCTTGAAATGATTTGTATTCGGTGTCTTTTGGCACGTTGTTCACAAGATGCCAGTCCATATCTATCGTTGCGACGGTGAGCGGCACGTTCTTTTGCTCGAATTTGTCCATAAGGGCGAGATACTCTCTGTCGGTGTAGGCGTGATAGCGCGACCACCAGTTGCCGAGAACATACTTGGGAAGAACGGGCGTGAATCCCGAAAGCGAATAAAACTCTTTCAGTCCGCCGAGATAGTCCTTCCCGAATGCAAAGACATACTTGTCTTTCGTCGCAGCAGGACGAGGCGAAACGCTGCCGTCAACGTTGAGAATGACGGATGCTGAATCGTCGATTTCGCTCACACCGTTCAAAGCGAATATGCCTTTTCTGATATGCGCAATGCCGACGTGGTCTTTCTTTTCACGCTTGCTTTTCCAGCCGCCGAGCACTCCGAACGTTGCGTCCAACGTCCTTGCAGTGCCACCAAGATTGAGCGCATTCGAGGGCGTTGCACTCTCGCCGTTTTTGAAAGTGACGGACGTCGAAAGCGATTTTGTGTTTACACTGAAAAAACAAGTTCCGGTTTCAATCGACACTTCATCTCCGTTTTTTGCATACTTAAACTGCGGATTCGCGTAATCTCTGCAAAATGCGAATTGCGTGCGATTGTCCGTAAAACTACTCTTTTCTATACGCAACGTTCTTGGTGAAAGCACGCTTATGCGCACGTCGCCGACGATAATCGTGTTCTCTTTTTTACACGGTGCGAGTTGCTGTGAAAACCTCATATTTCCTCCGTCCTACTCTTATTGAATATAGGATATTAGTCCTTAAAATATGATAACAAGTAAGCGATAGAGTGTCAATACCAAACGTAGATTTGTGCCTCATTTCTCGCTGTTTTTTGCATTGTTTTTCATCGCTTTTACGCAGTTTAATATGGCGATTAATATTGCTTTTGTCGTTGTTTGCAATCGCTTTATTGTCGTTTTGCAATGCTTTTTATATTTCATTCTATTCAATACTCGCCCGAAAGCACCTTGAAAAAAGACGTTGCATATATATATGATATGTGCGGAATTATAGGCTACGTCGGCTTTCAAAGTGCCGAGAAAATTGTGCTTGACGGATTGGAAACTCTTGAATATCGAGGCTATGACAGTGCGGGTATCGCCACAATTTCGGACAAAAAAATTGAGATTTTCAAAGCCGTAGGGCGCGTCGAATTACTCAAAAAGAAAGTACCCTCCCTTTCTGCTCAAGTGGGGATCGGGCATACGAGGTGGGCAACTCACGGCAAGGCATGCGAAAAAAACGCACATCCTCATTTGTCGTTCGACGGCAAAATCGCCGTTGCACACAACGGCGTGATAAGCAACGCCGAAGAACTCAAAGCCGAACTTGCCGAAAAAGGCATCGAGTTTTCGTCGGATACGGACAGCGAAATCATCGCGCATATGCTTGCACTCGAAAATTGCGATATGCCGACAGCAATCGAAAACGTTGGAAAACGTCTCAAAGGCGCAACGACGTTTCTAGCCATAAAAGAAGGTGAAAACGCAATTTATCTAAGGCGTTGCGGTGCGTCGCTTGCCGTCGGACTCGGCAAAGGCGAAAACTTCGTGGCGAGCGATACGCTCGCCCTTGGCAAATACACGCAAAACATCGTGGTTTTGAGCGACGGCGAATGTACGAAAATAACCGCAAATTCCGCCGAATTTTTCAAGGACGGCAAAAAGCAAATTAAAAAGCCTATCAAAGTCAAGCGCACTGCTCCAAAAGAATGTTCTTGTCATATGCGCTCGGAAATCGACGAAATTCCGCGCGCACTTTTAAGGACATACAAGAGCGTTGCCAAAAGCGTTGACGAAAAAATGATAAATGAATTGAAAAACGCCGAAAAACTCGTGTTTTGCGGTTGCGGCACGGCGTATCACGCCGGATTGTACGGAAAGGACGTTTTCGAGAGACTTTTGGGCATTCCGTGCACATGCGAGGTGGCAAGCGAGTTTTCGGAAGTAAGATTTTTGACAAAAAACACCGTCTGTATTTTCATAACGCAAAGCGGCGAAACGGCAGATACCATTCTCGCCCTCAAACGTTGCAAAGAGTTTGGTGCAAAAACGGTTGCATTGACAAACGTCAAGGCAAGCAGCATAACGTTCGAAGCAGACAAAACGCTGTACCTCAACGCAGATGCGGAAGTTGCCGTGGCGGCGACGAAATCCTACGTTTGCCAACTGCTTGCGCTGTACGTCATCGCAAAAATCTGCATAGGTCAAATGCCGCAAAAAAGCGAAATATCCGCACTTGCGCAAGACGTTTGCATTGCGAGCGCGCTCTCGCTGTACGAAGAAAAAATCAAGAGAGCGAATCTGTTTTTTATCGGCAAAGGACTCGACTTTGTGACGGCGAGAGAGGGTGCGTTAAAATTTAAGGAAATCACCTACAAAATGACGGACGCGTATCAGTCTGGCGAACTCAAACACGGCACGATTGCCCTCATAGATTCAAAGAGCGTAGTCACCGTGATTGCGACGAATCCGCAAGACAAAGAACGCACGACAACAAGCGTGAGCGAATTGAAATCGAGGGGCGCATACGTCATCGCGCTCACGTCGATAGGCGACGTAGGCGCAAGCAAGACGTTTGTTTTGCCCGATTGCAAGGAAGAATTGCTGTGCCCGATTTTGTCGGTCATTCCCCTTCAATCGCTTGCGCTGACAACCTCGCTTTGCATGGGACTTAACCCCGACAAGCCGAGAAATCTCGCAAAGAGCGTAACAGTAATATAACAAAAGCACATACGTGGCACAGACAAAAAGGGGCAATATATTTACAGAAAAAAGCAACTAATAATGTTAATGTTTTATGTCGCATAACATACAAAAACGGCACTTTATGCGTCGTTTTTGTATATATAATCGTTCGTTATTGCGTTATAAGCACAAATTTGAGTCGAGCCACTCCGCCACATTCGCACAGTCATCATTAAGCAAAATATCCGCTTGCGAATCGAAATACGTGCTTGACTTGTTTATCACCGCCGTGACGTCGCCTGCGAAATACCCGACAAGTCCTGCGGCCGGATAAACGACCAACGACGTGCCGACGACAATGAGCATATCCGCTCTCTGAATAGCCCCGATTGCGCCGCGCAAAACTCGCTCGTCGAGGTTCTCGCCATACAAGACAACTTCAGGTTTTATTATGCCGCCACACTCGTCGCAATGCGGTACGCCATCGTGCGACAATATATACTTTAAATCGAAAAATTTGTGACAACGCTCGCATCTGTTGCGCTCAATCGAACCGTGCAACTCAAACACCTTTTTACTGTCTGCCGCTTGGTGCAAGCCGTCGATGTTTTGCGTGACTATTCCCTCGATTTTGCCTTGCTTTTCAAGCCTCGCTAAAAGCAAATGCATAGCGTTGGGCTTTGCGTTTTCATATACCATTTTACTCTTGTAAAAATCGTAAAACTCTTTTGGGTGCAAAATAAAGAAGTCATGCGAAATTACGGTTTCGGCAGGATAGTTGCCAAACGGCGTTGAGTACAACCCGTGTGCGCTGCGAAAGTCGGGTATGCCGCTCGGAACGGACGTGCCTGCGCCCGTCAGTACGACTATACGTCGAGATTTTTCGATTGCCGCTTTCAAATCGTTCAAAGCGGCGAATGTTCTGTCGCTAAACTCGTTTGTCATATGCATTTACCTTCCACGCTGAATTATATCACTTGAAAAGCGGCGATACAAGTGGTATAATCTTATAACTGCGAGGTGAGATTATGTTCAACAAAGATATGTATGCGCTCGGAAGCAAACGCTCGTCGATAAGAGAGTTGTTTGAATACGGCAAACAACGCGCCGAAAAAGTCGGGAAAGAAAACGTGTTTGACTTTTCGCTCGGCAATCCCAATACACCCTCTCCCGACTGCGTGAAAGAGGCGGTTTTGTCGCTTGCAGACGAAAATCCCGTTGCGCTTCACGGCTACACGTCGGCGCAAGGCGGCAAAGGTGTGAGAGAGGCGATTGCAAACAATATACGTCGTCGTTTCGGCGTTGACGTAAATGCGGATTATATCTATATGACTTGCGGCGCGGCGGCTTCGCTTTGCATAACTCTTCGCGCGCTCAACGAACGTTGCGACGAATTTGTCGTATTCGCCCCGTACTTTCCCGAATACGAAGTTTTCATAAAAGCGGCAGGCGGAACGACCGTCGTCATACCTTTTGACGAAAATGACTTCACCCCGAATCTCGCCGCCCTCGAAAACGCAATAACCGAAAGGACGAAAGCGGTTATCGTCAATTCCCCCAACAACCCGAGCGGCGTTGTGTACTCTGCCGAAACGATTGAAAAAATATCCGCAATTTTAAGCAAAAAAAGCACGCTTTTCTCGCACCCGATTTTCATAATCTCGGACGAGCCGTATCGTGAACTTACCTACGACGTCGAAGTGCCGTACATAATGAATTTTTATACGGACACAATCGTGTGTTACAGTTATTCAAAGAGTTTATCCTTGCCGGGTGAGCGCATAGGCTATATCGCGGTAAACCCGAAAGCGAGCGATGCAAAAAATTTGTATCTCGCAATATGTGGCGCAGGTCGCGCCCTCGGTTACGTTTGCGCCCCGAGCACTTATCAACGAGTGGTCGAAAAATGCGTGGACGCTCTGCCCGACCTCGATTTTTACCGCAAGAACCGCGACTTACTTTACACCTCTCTGACGAAAATCGGCTATACTTGCGTACGCCCCGACGGTGCGTTTTATCTTCTCGTCAAGGCACTCGAAAACGACGCGAACGTCTTTGCGGACAATGCAAAACAACTCGGATTGTTACTCGTTCCGTGCGACGATTTCGGTGCAAAAGGCTACGTCCGTATTGCGTATTGCGTTAGCCTCGACGTCATAAAACGCTCGCTTCCCGTGTTTAAAAAGTTGTATAACGAATACAAACAAAATTAATTCAAAAAAACAAATATTAATATTTTATCAAAACAAAAAACGGCATTTTAAGTGCCGTTTTTGCCATTATTTGTCTGTTTTCAATTATATCAGAATTTGCCGCCGTTTTTCAGATATTGACAAAGCAAATTCCTTGCAAACACATCGTCGCCAAGCGAATCTATCACGGTGAGGTGATGATAGTCCGACGTGTATGTGTCGGTGACGACATAGTAGGTTTTTGTCTTGTTGTACAGCACGCTATCCTTTACGCTCTCGCCGTAATCGCTGTAAAACACATGGTATGCACTGTTGTTTGAGTAAATAAATTTGTTGTTGATTTCACTTCCGTTGAGCGAGCAAAGCACGATTTTGTTGTCAAACGGCAACAGCGTTTGCACTTGCGAAACCGTCACGTTTCCCACGCTCAACGAATATGGTTTGCGTGTTTTTATATAGCCACCGCCAAGAACGATGTCATATTTGTCTCCCCACTTCTCAAGCCCTTTTTCACAATAGAGTTGCGCGACTTTGTCGGCGATTTCATCGCTTGACGCACTCGACGTCAGCGTTGCGACAATTTCGTCGGGGTTGCCTATTTCGTCTGAATATTTTGCAACGAGAGTTTCTATGATGTCGTTGCTTGCATATGTCGAATAAACGCTGTTTGCAATAACACAAGCATTGTTTGTGGAATACTTTTGATTTGCAAAATTCAATCGAACCGTCGCACTGCTTATGCCCGTGTTGTAGCCGCCGCCTTGAATGTGATGCACTCCGTAACTGTCGGCATAGGAATAAGATTGATGGGTATGCCCTTCAAACACAATATCCACATATCCGTTTGAGAGCGACAAGTCGTACCACTCCATACTCGAACTTTTGCTGCCGCCGTCGTGCAGAGAATATACGATGTAATCCACTCCTTGCGCACGAAGTCTGTTCGCCTCGTTTTTGACCAAAGTAGTGAGCTCGGACCCAGTTTTGAAATACACGTCGCCGCACATACTCGAAGATATTGACGAATAGCAATCCCCGATTGCGCCTATGATTCCGATTTTTGCGCCGCCGAACTCGACAACAACGGACGCATCGCAATAATCGACGCGCTTGTCGGTTGACTTCTCATAGACGTTTATCGCAAGAAACGGGAAATCCGCAAGTTGTGCGTTGGATTTAATCTTTTCCGTCGACCAATCAAACTCGTGATTGCCAAGCGTCATAGACGCGCAATCGATGTAATTGAGCCATTCGGTTGCGAGTTTACCTTTGGTGTTGTTGGACTCGGTGCTTCCCTGCCACATATCGCCCGACGACAAGACAATCGTGTTTGACGAAGACTGATAGTTTTTGAAATATGTCGTAAGTTCATCCACGCCGGGTTGAGTGTCGGTGTCGGCATACATTCCGTGCAAGTCATTGATTGCAAAAAGATTGAAAGTCACAACAACGCTTTCGTTACACTTGTCGCATTTCTCGTCGTTATCCTTGTCAACGTGATCGCATTTGGACATATCCGCATCGCACTTATCACAACGTCCGTCGCCGTTTAAGTCGATATGATTGCACGTTTTATCGGTTTGCCCCTCGTATTTTTGAAGCGCAGACGGATCGGAATCGATGTAGTTTCCGTTTCCGATTGCCTTGACGATGATTGTTTGTCCGGCCTCGAGTTGTATGCTTGTTTTTGTCGTAGTGCCGACCATCGAGCCTATGGTGTATTCATATGACGTTGCATTTGCCACTGCGTTCCAACTTGCAGAACCGCTTTCGGATATAACAACATTCGGCGTTGCGAGTTTTTCGCTTGTGCTTTGTTTTTGTGCTGTATATGTCTTGCTTGTCGACCACTTGCTGTTTTTGTACCCATCACCGGCGACGGCCTGAACCGAAATACTCTCGCCGTCTTTCAGTTGATAAACCGTATAAAGCGTTTCTACCATCGTGCCACTGACATTGCAAGTGTAACTCTTTGCGTTTGCAACCGACTTCCATCTCGCAAGACCTTCACCATTGATTGTGACAACAGGCGTGTCAAGTTTGGTTTCAAAAGTAAAATCGCAAGCCGCAAAAAGCGTGGCGCACATCGTCACGACAAGAAATAATGCAATTATCGAAAGTTTTTTCTTCATATACACTCACGCTACGAAATATCGTTGAGCCGTTTCGCAGACTCGATATATCGCGCCTATCGTTTTTGATATATCACATTTTATAT
>CAVFCJ010000025.1:0-3118 GCA_963620965.1 bacterium | reverse complement strand
ACATTTAGCAGGCAAAGTACAATATGCAAAATAACCGCTCTCAATTAGAATTGCGAAAAACTCATAAAAACCGAAAGCCCGACTCTATCAGGGTTTTTGTCGGGCTTTCAAAAAAAGGAGTAAAGGTGGATGACCCACTATGTCGCCAAGCAAACGCTCGGTTGAAAACATCAGGATGCTTTGCGCATAAGACTTATGCGCACGAACACGATTTTGCCGTCTTTGGTTGCGATTTGAGAATTGTTGACTCTCGATTGATTGTTGATATGCATCATATAAAATTTCATTTTCTTTTTCCTTTGCAAACAATATATTCTGTTTTCTCTCTTGCTTGCAAGCATATAATATGCTATACTATGTACCGAAATCGGTACACCACACGGTTTTTACAAAAAAATCAAAAAAGGGGAAATTATGGCACTCGAAGCGAAAAAGACTCTGATTATGCGGATATATCAAATTCTCGACGAATACAGCGATGAGGAACATCCATTGACTCAACAGAACATAATCGACATATTGGAGCGCGACTACGACATACCCTGCGAGAGAAAGGCGGTGGGCAGAAACGTGTCCTACCTCAAAGAAATGGGATTCGACATCGAATCCACTGCAAACGGGACCTATCTTGCCTCGCGCAAACTCGAAAATGCCGAACTTCGACTTCTCATAGACGGTGTGCTTTCATCGAGAAACGTCAATTCCACCCACTCGGAACAGTTGATAAACAAACTTATTGCGCTCGGCGGTCGCAACTTCAAATCGCACGTCAAACACGTCTATTCCGTCAAGGAATGGGATAAGTCGGACAACAAGGCGTTTTTCTACAACATCGACGTCATAGACGAGGCTATCGAGCAAGGCAAGAAAATCAGTTTCAACTACAACAAAATCGGGCTCGACAAAAAGTTGCACGTTTCAAAGCCGCATGTCGGCTCGCCATATCAAATGCTTCTACACAATCAACGCTACTACCTTATGATGTTCGATGAGATGTTCGACGAGGTGGGATTCTACCGTATGGACAAAATCACCGACATCGAGGTGCTTGACAACAATGCAAAACCGTTGCGCGAGAACGTCGGCTTTGAAAAAGGCATAGACTACAAGCGCATCGCAACATCCTTGCCGTATATGTACAACGACGCGCCCGTCGCAATAACCATCAAATGCTGGGTGGGTATGGCGGACACTCTCTACGACTGGTTCGGCACAAACTTCACCGCAAAAAAACTCGATGACAAATATTTCGTCGCGACAATCGTCGCAAGCGAAAAGGCTATGCTCTACTGGGTGTTGCAATACAATCGCAATGTCGAGGTGCTATCTCCTCTCTCTTTGCGAGAAAACGTGGTCGCAAAACTCAAAAAAACGCTCGCTTTGTATGAAAACGGTTGACGTTTTAATTTGAAAATAATCCGCTTTTTGTTGCTTTCCTTCTCAAACGCAATATCTATCGCTTATCCGCTCGTTTAAAGCATATAAACGTTGCGTTTTTAATAACACGTGCAAATTACACAAAAAAACAACCGCTCTTTGAAGCGGTTGCTTTTATATGCTTTTCAAAAATATCAGTCCTCTTCTATGTCGCACGCCGGTTCTGCTACGGATGTTATTACGTCCTCCATAGTCGCATCTCCGCTTCCCTCGCAAGAGGAATTGCGCTCGGCTGCTTCGCGTTGCTTTTTGAGTACGGGCAGTTCGTCCGTGCAGAACAATCTAACCTTGCCGTCCTTGTTCTTGCCCACGATGTTGAGGATTTTGCCCTTTGTCACGCATATACCCGCACAAAGCGGTTCGAGCAGGAAAAGTATCGAGAGCAAAAGCATAAACACAAGCACCACCCAAAGGAACGCACCGCCGCCAAACCACGCAATAAAGCCTTTGAGAATGTTGTCCGTGCGCATAACTTGGTCTACGACGAACAATTCGTCAAATGCCGGCATACCCGTCGTGGTCGCCTTTGCCGCAAGCGGAAGTATCGCAATGAAAACGTACACCAGCGGAAGCGTAAGCACGAACGCAAACGTCGTTATGCCTATCGTGAGTCCGTTGCGAAGTTTTCTGTTCGGAAAGTTCAACGCCACGTTTGAAAAGAGCATAATCCCTGCGCTCATCGTTAGAATAACCACAATGTATTTTGCAAGAACGTTGTCTATTCTGCTGAAAGCCGTGAAAAACGCAATGTTGTCCGGATTTTCCATATCCTGCATCGCGTTGAGCAAAAACAGTATGCCCAAAATGATGATTGCCACCGAAAGTCCCAAAAGCGCAAAAAGCACCTTCTCGTTTTTTGAGAGTTGTTTCGTCATAATTTTACCCCTAAAATTAATAAGTCAATTATACCCGACAATCGCATTATATGCAACAAAAACTTTTTTCAGCCTATCGCAACGCAAATCCCACCGCTTTTGCCACGGCAGACAATCCTGCAATGCTTCGCATTTCTGCTTGTCTTATGCTCGCAAACTCGTGCAAGCACAGTTGCAAACATAAGAAAAAGCAACCCTACGGGTTTCGCAGGATTGCTTTTCGTGGCGAGCGTTAGTAACGTAAATCGAATACTTATAGGTATGATTTTAAGCAACTTGAACACTGATAAAATTTTCTTCATTTTCAGAATTTTTGTCGGTGATATAGATAGCACCGTTTTTGAAATATACTTTTCCTATGAGGTCAAGCAAAAACGGAACTTCTATTTCTTTTAGCAAATTGCCATCAATATCAACAACCCTTGCTATTCTTGTTTCGCTATTATCATCCTTAACTACTATATAAAACAACACTTCATACTTGCCAACTTTTTTCCTTTTATATAAAATTGTCGATTTTTCTTTATATTCAACAATATAATTTATTGCGCCTTGGATAACAGGCTCATTATTTTCATTAGTCAGCATAATTAGAATTCTTTTTATGATACTTAACAGTTGCTCGTTTGACATTCTCTTTGAAAAATCTGCGCCGACATTCACTTGACAAAACGAATCGCCGCTAATTTTTCCTATTATTTTAATTTGATTAGCACTTAATGACGGTGTAAAAATTATTATTAACCAACTGAAATTTTGCTCAAATCGAAAATTCATTTCTCTTAATTTTAGTGTCAACCTTGAAA
>CAVFCJ010000024.1:0-17791 GCA_963620965.1 bacterium | reverse complement strand
TTGGGCGATTGACAAAAACCGCACTTGTTCTCGCAATCACTAACCGCGCAAGCCCTCTTTACTCTCAAAATAAGACGGGCAAAAACTCAAACCGCAATTCCGTGCGAGTGCTTGCTTGGTGAGTGCGTGCGGTGCACGCAAGCGGATAAATGGAAATTCACAAAAACACAACATTTCTTGCCCTGCCCTTAGGCGATGATTGAGATGAAGAACGCGAAAGGCACGGCTTGAATCAAAACCCAGTGTACATAGGCGTACACGATTTTGAGGCAAGCCGTGCCTGACAAAGTTATTCGCTCAATCATCACCTGAGGGGGACGGTGGCGCGGGCGTCAAGAGTCAAATCCGCACAATCCGCTCCGCTCTTTATGAGAAAACAGGCGGCAGCGCCTATCATTGCGGCGTTGTCGGTGCAATATTTGAGTTTGGGATAATGAACGGTGCAACCTTTCGATGCGAGTTCGTCGAAACGACGGCGAAGTTCCTCGTTTGCGCTGACGCCGCCGGCGACGGCTACGTTTTTGATTCCGGTTGCGTGAATGACTTTTTCAAGAGTATCGACAAGTTGCGATACGGCGCATTTTTGAAAACTTGCGGCGATGTCGGCACGGGGTATTTCTTCGCCTTTCTGTTCAAGGTTATGAACGAGATTTATAACAAAGGTTTTGAGTCCGCTATAACTGAAATACAGGTCATCTAACCCACTCGATTTGGGTTCCGGCATATTGTAAACGGGCTTTCCTTCGCGCGCTAATTTTTGAATTTCGGGA
This sequence comes from bacterium, assembly GCA_963620965.1. Classification (GTDB taxonomy): domain Bacteria; phylum Bacillota; class Clostridia; order Christensenellales; family CAG-917; genus CAG-475. Next base: position 17,021 of record CAVFCJ010000024.1, on the reverse strand, counting down.
CCGCCGGGATAGGGCAATCCGAGCACTCTTGCAACCTTGTCGAACGCCTCGCCGCAAGCGTCGTCGCGGCTCTGCGCAATGAGTTCGATATGCTCGTAATCGAGCACTTTTACGATTGCCGTATGTCCGCCGCTTGCAAGCAAGCAAAGATACGGCGGCTTAAGATTGCTGTCGATATAATTTGCTGCGATATGCCCTTTGACGTGCGATACGGCAAACAGCGGTTTTTCCCACGCATAAGCGAGCCCTTTTGCAAAGTTTACGCCCACCAAAAGCGCACCCAAAAGCCCTGCGCCGTAGGTTACGGCAACAGCGTCGATGTCAGCCTTTGTCATATGCGCTTGCTCGAGTGCTTCTTTGACGACGTTTTCGATTGCCAAAGTGTGATTTCTGCTCGCGATTTCGGGAACGACGCCGCCGAATCGACGGTGTATTTCAATTTGCGTGGCAACCACGTTTGACATGACTTCTCTGCCGTCGCGCACAATCGCGCAAGCGGTTTCATCGCAACTCGACTCGATGGCAAGCACCGTTAAACCTTGCTTATTTTGCAAATCGTTCATTGTCTTAAAATTTATTTCATGCGGTTAGAATACCGCTTCTGCAAGGTTTGCACCCCCTGCAAAACAGCAACGGCACGCAAATGCGTACCGCTAAAATTGCTCGTTCGTATCTTATTTCTGTATTGTCGAAAGTTTGAGATACTCGTTGATAAATCCATCGAGATCGCCGTCCATAACCGCTTGCACGTTGCCCGTTTCGTAGTTTGTTCGATGATCCTTGACCATCGTATACGGGCAGAAAACGTAACTGCGGATTTGGCTTCCCCACTCGATTTTTTTGAGTTGTCCGCTGATTTGCGCCGCTTCTTCTTCACGCTCGCGCTCGCGCTTTTCGATGAGTTTTGAGCGAAGCATCTGCATTGCGACTTCGCGGTTTTGAATCTGGCTTCTTTCGTTTTGGCACGCCACGATAATGCCCGTAGGTATGTGCGTAATGCGGATTGCCGATTCGGTTTTGTTGACGTGCTGTCCGCCTGCACCCGACGAGCGATAGGTGTCTACTTTCAAGTCTTCGGGGCGGATTTCGATTTCGGACGTATCAATGATTTCGGGCATAACCTCGAGAGATGCAAAGGACGTATGTCGTCTTGCGTTTGCGTCAAACGGCGAGATGCGCACGAGTCTGTGAACGCCTTTTTCCGCCTTGAGATAGCCGTACGCGTTGTCGCCTTCGACTCTGAACGTAACGGATTTTATGCCCGCTTCGTCGCCTGCGAGATAGTCGAGTTCGGTGCAAGTCCACCCCGTGCGCTCGCAATAGCGCGTGTACATTCTGTAAAGCATACTGCACCAGTCTTGCGCTTCCGTACCGCCTGCGCCCGCGTGCAAGGTAAGAATTGCGTTGAGCGAGTCGTACTTGCCGCTAAGCAGCGTTGCAAGCGACAGACTTTCAACCGCTTCGGAAAGGTCGTGAACGGTCGTGAGAATCTTCTCGTCTTCCGATTCGTCCCCTTCGAGTTCCACGATGTCGATTGTGTCGAGAGCGTCGTCTATGCGCGCAATCATCTTTTCGAACTTTTCGATTTTGCTTTGCAACTGACTTATTTCTTTGGACACTTTTTTTGCATTGTCGGGGTCGTCCCAAAATCCGTCGGCGTTTTGTATCGCTTCGAGTTCTTTGATTCTGTCGCGGATTTTAGCGGGGTTTATACTTTCGTAAGCACGCACCATTTCCGTGCGCATTTCTTTTAGTTGGTTTCTCGGTTCGTTGTAATCTAACATATTGTTTTTCCTATTATAGCGTCACCGTATTTTTCACAATGCGATGTTTATATGGCTAAATTTGCTCTGTAAAACACCGTTTTCGTTACTTGTTCTTTCCGCAGCAGTTCTTATATTTAAGACCGCTACCGCACGGACACGGGTCGTTTCTGCCCACTTTTTTGTCCGAGCGCACACTCTTTTGCGCCGCTGCGATATTCTGTCTTACGGATGACGTAGAGCCGTCTTCTCTCTTTTCGACATGGATTTTGAGAAGTATGGAAGCGGTTTCTGAATGAATCCTCGACACCATGTCTTCAAACATATCCCAGCCTTCTTGGCGGTATGCGATGACAGGGTCACGCTGACCATAGCCGCGAAGTCCTATGCCTCGTCTTAGTGCATCCATTGCGTCAATGTGATCCATCCACTTGGAGTCGACCGTCTTCAAAAGCACAACTCTTTCGAGTTCGCCGAAGTCGAATCCGTCCGCTTTGGTTGCCTCGACTTTGTCGTTGTAGCCTTTTAGCGCGACTTTCAAAACCGCGTCTTTGAGTTTGTACACATCGAAGCACGAGCAGAGTTCGGGCGTCATAAGATTCGTGCCTTGCGGTAGCATTTTTTGTTCGAGAGATTGGTTGAACGCCGCATAATCCCATGTCTGATAATCGGTCTTGTAGTCGGCGTAGTATCCGATGATTTCTTCTGCAAGGTCGTCTATCATATCGAGGATTTGCTCGTGCACGTCCATGCCGTCAAGCACTTTTCCTCTCTCTTTGTAGATGATTTCGCGTTGCGCGTTCATAACGTCGTCATAACTCAAAACCTGCTTTCTTATCGAATAGTTTCTGCCCTCGACGATTTTTTGCGCTCTCTCGATTTGCTTTGTGATTATGCCGTTTGAGATAGGCACATCGTCGGACAAATGCATAGTTTCGGCAATGGATTTCATTCTGTCACCGCCGAAAATGCGCGCGATATCGTCTTCCATAGAGATGTAGAAAACCGTGCTGCCGGGGTCGCCCTGACGTCCGCTACGACCTCTCAACTGATTGTCGATACGTCTACTTTCGTGGCGTTCGGTGCCGATAATGCGCAAACCGCCGAGCGCAACGACCTTTTCTTTTTCCTCGTCGCAGATTGTCTTGAACGCATCGTAGTGGTGCTTGTACACCTCTTTTGCGGCGATAATCGCAGGGTCGCTGCTTGCGTGTGGAGAGGATGCCATTTCGATGACTTCGAGCGGATATCCGTCCTTTTCCATACGTTGTTTCGCTTGGAAGTCCGCATTGCCGCCGAGCATAATATCCGTTCCGCGTCCTGCCATATTCGTCGCAATAGTGACCGAATTAAGTCTGCCTGCTTGTGCGATTATCTCGGATTCCTGCTTGTGGAATTTTGCGTTCAAAACGTTGTGCGGTATACCCTTGCGCTTCAAAATATCGCTGAGTTGCTCGCTCTTTTCAACGCTTATCGTACCGACAAGGAGGGGTTGTCCTGTTGCGTGATGGTCGATGATGTCTTGCACGATTGCAGTGATTTTTCCGCTGACCTTGGTGTAAATCTGGTCGTGTTCGTCAACTCTCTTCGAGGGCTTGTTTGGCGGAATGGTGACGACGTCGAGCGCGTATATGCCCTCGAATTCGTCTTCTTCGGTCTTTGCAGTACCCGTCATACCCGCGAGTTTTTTGTACATACGGAAGAAGTTTTGGAAGGTTATCGTCGCAAGCGTTTTGTTCTCGCTTCTGATTTGAACGTGTTCCTTTGCTTCTATAGCCTGATGCAAGCCTTCGTTGTAGCGGCGACCTATCATAATGCGGCCCGTAAATTCATCCACGATCAGCACTTCACCGTCGCTGACGATGTAGTCGGTGTCGCGCTTCATAATGAAGTGCGCTTTGAGCGCGGCTTGGATGTGGTGATAAAGGTCGGTGTTTTCGAGGTCGGTAAGGTTTGCGACGTGGAAGAATCTTTCCGCTTTCTCGATACCTTGATCGGTGAGCATTATCGTCTTTTCTTTTTCCTCTATAGTGAAATCGTCGCCCTCTCTGCACTGACGCGCGAAATTGTCCGCGCTCTTGTAAAGTTCGCTGGATTTTCCGCCTCTGCCCGAAATGATGAGCGGCGTTCTCGCCTCGTCTATGAGAATGGAGTCAACCTCGTCGATTATGGCGTAATTGAGTTCGCGTTGCACTTTGTCCGCCTTTCTCACAACCATATTGTCGCGCAAGAAGTCGAAGCCAAGTTCGTTGTTTGTGCAGTAGGTTATGTCACTTTGATACGCCTTTCTCTTTTCATCCACGCTCATTTGCGGCACAACGACGCCGACTGTAAGTCCCAAAAACTTGTAGAGTTTGCCCATCCACGCCGCATCACGCGTTGCGAGATAGTCGTTGACCGTGACGACGTGAACGCCCTTGCCTGTGAGCGCGTTGAGATATGCGGGAAGCGTTGCCACGAGCGTTTTGCCCTCGCCCGTACCCATTTCCGCGATACGTCCCTGATGAAGCGCGATGCCGCCGATAAGTTGAACGTGGAAGTGGCGCATGCCCAGCACTCTCTCGCCCGCCTCTCTCACCACTGCGTATGCATCGGGGAGAATATGGTCAAGCGTTTCGCCGTCTGCGAGCCTCTTTTTAAGCACGTCCGTCTGACTTACGAGCGTATCGTCGTCCATCGCCGAGTACTTGGACGCGAGAGCCTCGATTTTTTCGGCGATTTTATTGAGTTTTCTGACCTTCAATTTGTTTTCGTTAAAAAGTGCCATAGTTCACCTTTATTATATTTAAGCAGATTATACTATATAAATTTGCATATATCAATCTATATCATTCGTTTGGGATTTTAAGTTGCGTAACGGCAGCGGTCAGCACGCACACTTCCCTCGCTTTTGCTTTGAGCAACGTCTTTGCGCACTCGTTGGCGGTCGCGCCCGTCGTGAAAATGTCGTCTATAAGCAAAATCTTTCTTCCCTTGACTTGCTCGAACGCACAAGCAAACGCGCCGTCGAGGTTGTTTGCTCTATCCTTGCCTTTGAGTTCCTTTTGTTGCGATGTGTCTTTCACCTTGACGAGTGCGGGAAGTACTGCAATATTAAGTCTGTTTCCCACCTCGTACGCCAAAAGTTCGGCTTGATTGAACCCCCTTTTCTTCACTTCCGTGTCGGTCATCGGCACGAATACGATGATTTCCGAGTCCATACCGCACTCGATAAACTTGTCCGCCATAAGTGCGCCGAGCGTCTGCGCGATATACGTTTTCTTACCGAACTTCAGTTTGTATATCAACTTCTTCACTTCACCGTCGTATACAAGTGGCGAGCGGTTTTTCACAAATTCGGACTTTTGATTTTGACAGCGGTTGCAGTAGTCGCTCTCGTCTTTAAGCGGAACGCCGCAGTTCAGACAAATATGCCCTTTGACAAACGGCAACTTCTCGATACAGTCCGAACAAAGGCGGTATCTCGTGTCATCGACGAGTTCCTCGCCGCATACGTCGCAAGTGCAATCGAGCGGAAACAGAGCCGAATCGAATTCGCCGAGCAATTTCTTGAAAAACGTCTTGACTTTTTGCATCACGACTTTTCTCTTGCCGCCCTTTGCATTCTTTCGTGCACTTTGCGAATCTTCGTTTTGAACTTCGCCTTGCAAATCTTCGTCCGTTTGCGTTTCTCCTGCTTGCGGCTCGATGTCATGCGGCTCTTCCGCAAACTCGGCACAAAGCGATGGCTTTTCGGATTCGCTACTCAATTTATCTTCCGACTCAATCATACGCGCCGCCTTGCCATTCCTGCTCGATAAGATCGATGAGCAGCGAGTATCGCCTTGCGGTTTCGTTGTTTTGAATCATACGTTGCATGGTCTTTTTACTGCCGCTTATCACGACGAGTTTCTTTGCTCTCGTGACCGCCGTATATAGCAAATTTCTCGTTTGCAACATATAGTTTGCGTCGAGTGCGACAACCACCGCGTCAAACTCGCAACCTTGCGATTTGTGTATGGTCACGGCGTACGCAAGCGTGAGTTGATCGATGTCGCTATATTCGTAAATCGACACTTTATCATCATCAAAACGCACAGTAAACTGCATAATTTGCGTGTTTATGCTTTCAATCACGCCTATATCGCCGTTGAAAACACCGCTTCCGTGCACGGTTTTGAAGCCGTCCGTTTGCGACCATTCTTGTTGATAATTGTTTTGAAGTTGCATAACCTTGTCACCCTCGCGATAGATACAATCCGCGCGTTTGACTTCTCGCTTGTGCGGCGAAGGGGGGTTGATTATTTTTTGCAACTCTTTGTTTAAATTTATCGTGCCTGCAACGCCTCGTTTCATCGGGCAAAGCACTTGAATTTCGCTAGGTGCGACATCAAGGTATTTGGGCAAGCGGCGAGTGACGAGCGCAATGGTGTTTACGCAAATTTCCTCGCTCGTGTTCTTTTCCTCAAAGAAGAAGTCGCTGCTCCTGTTGTCGATGTCGGGCATAATGCCGCTGTTGATTTTGTGCGCGTTGGTGACAATTTTGCTCTTTTCGCTTTGGCGGTAAATCTGTGTGAGATAACTCACGTTGAACTTTCCGCATTTGATGAGGTCGTTAAGCACATTGCCAACGCCAACCGAAGCAAGTTGGTCCTTGTCGCCAACAAGCACGAGGCGCGAGCCTCTTTCGAGCGCGTTTATGAGTGCGGAAAAGACGTATTCGTCCACCATACTCACCTCGTCCACTATCACAACGTCTACGGGTAAGCGAGTATTTTCGTTGTAAGTGAAGTGTCCTTCGCCGTTCTTGTAGTCCAAATCGAGCATACGGTGAATTGTCTTTGCTTCCTCACCCGTTGCTTGCGAAAGTCGTTTTGCGGCTCTGCCGGTGGGTGCGCAAAGCGCAACTCTCTGCCCCAAATCCTTGAACAGTTTGAGTATGCACTTGACAATTGTCGTTTTGCCCGTTCCGGGACCGCCAGTGACAATCTGCACACCGTTTTCGATGGTTTCTCTGACGGCGGCGACTTGATTTTCGTGAAGAGAAAAGCCTGCGTTTTTTTCAAACCGTGCAACTTCATGCTCTACATCCACTCTGAAATCGGAAGCCTCTTGCTTTAGTTGCAACAGTTTTCTCGCGATGCTTTTTTCGGTGTTGAAATTCTTTTTCAAGAGTATGGCGGCATGCTCTTTCGTTTCGTATCTTACGAGGTCGCCGAGCATAACCATATCCATCATATTGTCGCGCACTCTTTGCGCTATATCTTCCGAATCGATACTTAAAAGCGCGATTGCGTTTGTCAAAAGGTCGTTTTCGGGCAAATAATTGTGTCCGCTTCTTGTCGCAGCTTCTTTAAGAAGATATGTTATAGCGGCGCAAATGCGATAGTCGCTGTCCTTTTCTATGCCCAGTTCGCCTGCGATTCTGTCCGCCGTGGCAAAGCCTATTCCGTCCACGTCGTCAACGAGCATATACGGATTTTTGCGCACGTTGTCGACTGTTTTCAAATCATATGTACGGTAGATTTTGAGAGCCATATTGATCGTGATGCCGAGATTTTGCAAAAACATCACTGCGTCTTGCATCTTCTGCACTTTGGCGTAATTCATTCCGAATTCCGTCGCGCGCTTTAGCGATATGCCTCTCACCTTTGCAAGTTCCATCGGGTATTTCATCTTTTCAAGCGAATCCACGCCGAACATATCCACGATGGATTGCGCAGTCACCGGGCCCAACCCCGATATAAGACCACTGCCCAAAAACTTCTTTATTCCGTCAAGCTTGGACGGCGCGGACACCCACACTTTGTCTGCGCAAAACTGCTTTCCGTAGGTCGTGCGAGTTTGAAATTTGCCCTCCACTCTTATATTCATACCCTCGCTTACGGGCGGGAAAATGCCGACAACGGTGAAAACCGAGTCCTCGCATCTCATATCGAGAACCGTATAGCCGGTGTCCGCGCTTGCGAATATAACGTCTTTTATTTCGCCTGCAAGTTGCATTTCCTTCCCTTTTGATGATATTATTATTCGATTTTTGTGCCGTTTTTTGACTTTTTATATCGTTTTCCGGCGATTTTATGCCGTTTTTACGATGCGTTTTTTGTCAATTTTACGGCATTTTTTGAGGAAAAACGGTAGGGTTACCCTACCGTTTTTATCTTGCGTATTCAAAATTTATATTTTTCGACTGTTTGTTTGACTTGCTCCGTCATATCCGTTTCTTCCCAACTGAAACCATCCTTGCCGAAATGTCCGTAGTTGGAAGTTTTGCGGTAAATGGGGCTTGCAAGGCGCAAATGTTCGATGATCGCCTTCGGGCGCAAATCGAACACTTCACGCACGACTTTTGCAAGCGAATCGTCATCGATGACACCTGTTCCGTAAGTGTTGACGTACACGGAAACGGGGTGCGCCATGCCGATTGCGTATGCAACTTGCAATTCCGCTCTCTTGCACACGCCTGCCGCAACGAGATTCTTGCAGATGTAGCGAGCCATGTATGATGCGCTTCTGTCCACTTTCGTGGGGTCTTTGCCGCTGAACGCGCCGCCGCCGTGAGGACAGAACCCGCCGTATGTGTCGACGATAATCTTTCTTCCGGTAACGCCGCTGTCGCCTGCAGGTCCGCCGATTACGAATCTGCCGGTCGGATTGATATAAATTTTGGTGTCGTCGTCGATGTACTCTTGCGGAATCGCATAGGAGATAACCTTGTCGATTATTTCTTCTTCGAGTTCGTCCATACTCACGTTTTCGGAATGTTGGCAACTCACGACGATAGTGTCCACTCTTTCGGGAACGTCGTCGATATATTCGACGGTGACTTGCGCTTTGCCGTCGGGACGAAGCCACGAAAGTTCGCCGCTCTTTCTTACGTCAGTGAGGCGTTTTGTGAGCGCGTGCGCAAGCGTAATTGGAAGAGGCATAAGCGACTCGGTTTCGTCGCAAGCGTATCCGAACATCATACCTTGGTCGCCTGCGCCCGTCTTGTCGTAATCGTCCTTGCCGTCGCCGTCGGACGCTTCGTCTACGCCCATAGCGATGTCGGGCGATTGCTCGTCGATGGAACTGAGCACCGCGCACGTTTTGTAGTCGAATCCGAGCGAACTGTCGTTGTAGCCGACGTCTTTGATGACGCCTCTTACGATTGAGGGAATGTCGCAGTAATGCTTGGTGCTGACTTCGCCGAACACCATAACCATACCGGTCGTGGCGCACACTTCAACGGCGACTCTCGCAGAGGTGTCCTCTGCGAAAATGTCGTCGAGAATTGCGTCTGCGATCTGGTCGCACACCTTGTCGGGATGTCCTTCCGTTACGCTTTCAGATGTAAAAAATCTTCTTTTCATTATTCTTCTTCGAGTTCGTCCTCGATGTGTTGATCGAGAATGATGTCGGCGGGTTGGGTTTGATTTTCCGCAACCGTCGTGACGTTCTTGTAGCACTTCATACCCGTGCCGGCAGGGATAAGTTTGCCGATGATGACGTTCTCTTTCAAGCCGAGAAGTGGGTCTTTTCTGTTGTTGATTGCAGCCTCTGCCAAGACTTTTGCGGTTTCTTGGAAGGACGCAGCAGAGAGGAAGGATTCAGTTGCGAGAGCGGCTTTGGTGATACCCAAAAGGGTACGTTTTGCCGTTGCAGGAACGCCGCCTGCTTCGATTGCCTTTTCGTTTTCTTCCTCGTAGGAGAGCAGGTCGACGAGAGTGCCGGGGAGCATATTCGTATCGCCTTGATTTTCGATACGAACTTTGCGAAGCATTTGTCTTACGATAACCTCAACGTGTTTGTCGTTGATTTCGACACCTGCGGTGCGGTATGCGGATTGAACTTCCTTTGCGATGTACTCTTGAACGCCCTTTACACCCTTTGCACGGAGCATATCTTGCGGGTTGATTGAACCTTTGGTGAGCGGATCGCCCGCGCCGATGGTTTCGCCCTCGCCGACGAGAATGTTTGCGTTGTACGGGATAGCGTAGGATTTTGCCTCTCCGTCGGGACCCGTGACCGTGATTTCACGGCGATCGTCCGAGATGTGGACTATACCGTTGTTCTCGGTGATGACCGCTTTACCTTTAGGATTGCGCGCTTCGAACAATTCTTCGACACGCGGCAAACCTTGAGTGATGTCGTCGTCGGTTGCAACGCCGCCCGAGTGGAAGGTACGCATCGTAAGTTGAGTGCCGGGTTCGCCGATTGACTGCGCGGCGATGATGCCGACCGCTTCGCCGATTTTGACGGGGTTGCCCGAAGCCATATTCTTGCCGTAGCACTTCACGCACACGCCGTTTTTGGACTTACAGGTGAGGATCGAGCGAATAAGCACGCTGGGTTGATGGTGCATATCCGAGCCGTTGCTTTCCCAATATGAAGTAAGTTTCTTGTCGATTTCTTTTGCTTTGTCGCTTGAAATGAGCGTGTCGCCTTCGCAGATGATTTCGCCCGTTGCGGGGTCGACCACGTTGCCGATGGTGTATCTGCCTGCGATACGGTCTGCAAGCGCTTCGATGACGCTCTTTTCGTCTCTGATTGCGGTGATGAACGTACCTTTGGTGTCGCCGCAGTCCTGTTCTCTGACGACGACCGAGTGCGAAACGTCGACCAAACGTCTTGTGAGGTAGCCCGAGTCAGCCGTCTTAAGAGCGGTGTCCGCAAGACCTTTTCTGCCGCCGTGCGATGAAATGAAGTATTCCAAAACGGACAAGCCTTCACGGAAGGAGGAGCGAACAGGCAACTCGATTGTACGACCGGACGGGTCAGCCATCAAGCCGCGCATGCCTGCGAGTTGTCGGATTTGTCCCATACTGCCACGCGCACCGGAGTTTGCCATCATCCAAATCGGGTTGAAGTCGTCAAGACCTTTTTTGAGTTCATTTTCGACCTTGTCGGCAGCGTCTTTCCAAATCTTGATGATTTCTTTGTAACGACCTTCGTCGGAGAGCACGCCTCTTGCGTGGAGTTTTTCGATGCGGACGACTTGTTCTTCCGCTTGGTGAACGATCAACTTCTTGTCGCCGGGGATGTGCATATCGAATACTGAAGCGGTGATTGCGCCGATTGTCGAGTACTTGTAGCCGAGCGATTTGATCTTGTCGAGCATTGCAGCCGTTTCGGTTGCGCCGTGATATTTGAAGCAGTTGTCGACAATCATACTGAGTTGCTTCTTGCCGATAGCCATTGCTTTCTTGCCGAGCGCCTTTTGGATGCTTTCGCGAAGCGCGGTGATTTCACGAGAGAACTCTTTGTTGTTGTCGAGGTCGAGATTGCCCGCTTCCTTGACCGCCGTCGCGATTTGAGCGATTTGAGCGTCGGACGCGTTTCTCTTTAATATGGAACGCGCGCGCACGCACGAGTCTTGATTTACGTCCTCGTTTCTGAACAAGTCAACGAGTTGGTGGAATTGATTTTCGTCCACGCAGGCGTTGATGCCCAAAATGCCTTCGACTTCGAGTTGACCCTTATTCTCTGCAAGCGATCTGTCGACAAATTGCAAATCTTGGGGCAAGTTGTCGTTGAAGATGCAACGACCTATTGTGGTGTGCAGAAGTTTGTTGTGGACATATCCGTCCTCGTCTTGCACTTGAGTGCGAATGTAGCAGAGGGATTGAAGCGTGAGGTCTTTGTCCTGATACGCCATCATCGCCTCATCGAAGGAACTGTAATAGTTGCCCTCGCCTTTCGCGCCCGGTTTGACTATCGTGAGGTAGTACGAACCGATGACCATATCTTGCGTCGGCGAAACGATAGGCTTGCCGTCCGAAAGTTTGAGGATGTTGTTTGTGCAGAGCATCAAGATTCTCGCTTCCGCTTGCGCCTCGATGGAGAGAGGAACGTGAACAGCCATTTGGTCGCCGTCGAAGTCCGCGTTGAACGCGCCGCAGGCGAGCGGATGAAGTTTGATTGCTCTGCCCTCGACAAGCACGGGTTCGAACGCTTGGATGCCGAGTCTGTGAAGCGTCGGCGCACGGTTGAGAAGCACGGGGTGATCCTTGATGATTTCTTCGAGAATATCCCAAACCTCGTTTTTGCCCGTGTCCACAAAACGTTTCGCGCTCTTGATATTATGGCAAAGGTTGCGCTCGACAAGTTTGTTCATAATGAACGGCTTGAAGAGTTCCAAAGCCATTTCCTTTGGCAAACCGCATTGATAGAGTTTGAGTTCGGGTCCGACGACGATAACCGAACGACCGGAATAGTCGACGCGCTTGCCGAGCAAGTTTTGACGGAAACGTCCTTGCTTGCCGCGAAGCATACCCGAAAGGGATTTGAGGTCTCTGTTGCCGGGACCCGAAACCGCTTTGCCTCTGCGACCGTTGTCGATGAGAGCGTCAACGGCTTCTTGAAGCATACGCTTCTCGTTGCGCACGATGATGTCGGGCGCGCCGAGTTCTTTGAGTTTTTTGAGACGGTTGTTGCGGTTGATGACTCTGCGATACAAATCGTTGAGATCGCTGGTTGCAAATCTGCCGCCGTCGAGTTGAATCATCGGACGAAGTTCGGGCGGAAGCACGGGAAGCACGTCGAGAACCATCCATTCGGGTTTGTTGCCCGATTGACGGAACGCTTCGACGATTTCAAGACGCTTGACCGCTTTGAGACGTTTTTGTCCGACGGAATTGTTGATGATGTTTTTGAGTTGTTCGCTGTCCTTTTCGAGGTCGACTTCCATAAGAAGTTCCTTGACGGCCTCTGCGCCCATACCCACTCTGAAGTCTTTTGCGTCGTACTTTTCGAGGAGTTCTCTGTACTCTTTGTCGCTGATGACTTGTTTTTTGCGAAGTTCGCCCACTTTGCCCGGATCGAGAACGATGAAGGACACGAAGTAAACGACTTGTTCGAGTTCCTTTGGCGAAACATCCAAGAGGATGCTGATTCTCGAAGGAACGCCTCTCAAATACCAAATGTGCGTGACGGGGCAAGCGAGTTCGATATGTCCCATTCTTTCACGACGGACTTTGGATTTTGTGACCTCAACGCCGCACTTTTCGCAGATAACGCCTTTGTAGCGGATTCTCTTATATCTTCCGCAATGGCATTCCCAGTCGCGCGTAGGTCCAAAGATTTTCTCGCAGAAAAGACCGTCTTTTTCGGGCTTTTGCGTGCGGTAGTTTATAGTTTCGGGTTTGGTGACTTCGCCGTGCGACCATTCTCTGATCTTTTCGGGCGAAGCGATACCGATTTGAATTGCATCGAAATTGCTGAGTTCGTACATATGTCGCCTCCTATTACTCTTCGTCGGAGTTTGTACCGAAGATGTCGCTCATATCGGGCGTGCCTTCGGTGAGTGCGCTGAAAATGCTTTCGTCGTCATCGTCGGTGTCGAACAAACTCGTATCCGTGTCGCTCTTGCTTTCGCCGAGATCGCCGAAGATGTTGTTGTCGCCGAAAAGATCAATTTCTTGGATATCAGTGGGTTTTTTGACGGGTGTCTCATATTCATCGTCTTCACCGGCATCGCGCAGCTTGATTTCGTCGTTGTCCTCGGTGAGAACTTTGACGTCGAGAGCGAGAGATTGAAGTTCCTTGACCAAAACCTTGAAGGATTCGGGGATACCGGGCTCAGACACGTTGCTGCCTTTGACGATGGATTCGTAAGTCTTGACACGACCGACGACGTCGTCCGATTTGACCGTCAAGATTTCTTGCAAGACGTTTGCCGCGCCGTACGCTTCGAGTGCCCAGACTTCCATTTCGCCGAAACGTTGTCCGCCGAATTGAGCCTTGCCGCCGAGCGGTTGTTGCGTGATGACGCTGTACGGGCCGGTGCTTCTTGCGTGAATCTTGTCGTCTACGAGGTGATGCAGTTTGAGGTAGTACATATAGCCCACCGTCGCGCGGTTTTCAAACGGTTCGCCCGTTCTTCCGTCGTAGAGTTGGATCTTGCCGTCCACTTCGCCGTCCTCGTTGACGAGACCGCATTGCTGGAAGAGTTGTTTGATGTCTTGCTCGTTTGCGCCGTCGAACACAGGGGTTGCGATTTTCCAATCGAGCATATGTGCGATGAGACCGAGGTGAACTTCAAGAACTTGTCCAATGTTCATACGGCTCGGAACGCCGAGCGGATTGAGCACGATTTGAAGGGGCGTGCCGTCTGCAAGGAAAGGCATATCCTCTTTGGGAAGCACTCTCGAAACGACACCCTTGTTTCCGTGACGACCCGCCATCTTGTCGCCGACGGAGATTTTTCTCTTTTGAGCGATGTAGACGCGCACGAGTTTGTTCACGCCGGGCGCGAGTTCGTCTTTGTTCTTTCTCGTGAATATCTTCACGTCAACCACGATACCGCTCTCGCCGTTGGGAACGCGCAAGGACGTGTCGCGCACTTCTCTTGCCTTCTCGCCGAAGATTGCGCGGAGCAATCTCTCTTCGGGAGTGAGTTCGGTTTCGCCCTTCGGGGTGACTTTACCGACGAGAATGTCGCCGGGTTTGACTTCGGCACCCACCATAACGATACCGTCTTCGTCGAGGTTTTTAAGCACTTCGTCGCTGAGGTTGGGGATATCTCTGGTGATTTGCTCGTCGCCGAGTTTGGTGTCGCGGCATTCGATTTCGTATTCTTCGATGTGGATGGAAGTGTACAAATCGTCGCGCACGAGTTCTTCGCTGATAAGTACCGCGTCCTCGTAGTTATAACCTTCCCACGACATAAAGCCGATGAGCATATTCCTGCCCAGTGCGAGTTCGCCGTGATCGGTTGCGGGACCGTCGGCAATGACCGTGCCCTCTCTTGTGAGGTTGCCCTTGTCGTCGTAAAGCGGACCATACACTTTGTCGCCCTTGTTGACGATGGGATGTTGATTTATGCAAGTGGATTGGTTCGAACGCTCGAACTTGCTGAGAATATAAGTATCCGTCGTGCCGTCGTTGCACTCGATGACAATCTTGTCGCTGTCGACGTATTTTACGAAACCGTCGTGTTTTGCGATCTTCAAAACGCCCGAGTCGTAAGCAATCTTATGTTCAACGCCCGTTGCAATCATAGGCGTTTGCGGTCTGAGAAGCGGAACTGCCTGACGTTGCATGTTCGAGCCCATAAGAGCACGGTTGGTATCGTCGTTTTCGAGGAACGGGATAAGCGCGGTTGCGATCGAGATAAGTTGCTTGGGGTTGACATCCATATAGTCCGCTCTTTCCTTGGGAACTTCTCGAATATCCTTTTGAATACGGCAGTTGACACGGTTGCGCACGAATTTGTTTTCTTCGTCGAGCGGTTCGTTGGCTTGCGCGATGACGTACTTGTCTTCTTCGTCCGCCGCCATATAAACGACTTCGTCGGTTACGACACCCGTCGCCTTGTCGATTTTGCGGTACGGCGTTTCGATAAATCCGTATTCGTTGACCTTTGCGTAAGAGGACAACGACGTGATAAGACCGATGTTCTGACCTTCAGGCGTTTCGATAGGACACATACGTCCGTAGTGCGAGTGGTGAACGTCGCGCACTTCGAAACTTGCGCGCTCTCTGTTCAAGCCGCCCGGTCCGAGTGCGGAGAGTTTACGTTTGTGCGTAAGTTCTGCAATCGGGTTGGGTTGGTCCATAAATTGCGACAACTGCGAAGATCCGAAGAACTCTTTGATTGCGCTCGTTACGGGGCGAATATTAATGAGCGTTTGAGGCGTGATTTCCGCATTCTCCTGTGCGGAAGCCATTCTCTCTTTGATGACTCTTTCAAGGCGTGAGATTCCGATACGGAATTGATTTTGAAGCAACTCGCCAACCGCGCGAACGCGACGGTTTGCAAGGTGGTCGATGTCGTCGCAAGTGCCGAAGCCGTAGCGCAAGCCGAGGTTGTAGTCCTCGATTGCGACGATGTCGTCAAGCGTGATGTGCTTGTATACGAGTTCGTCAACAGACGAGCGGATTGCAAGGAGCAATTCGTCCTTGTTTGCGCCGAATTCGTCCATGAGGGCTTTGAGGTTGGGATAGTAAACCTTTTCGGTGATGCCGAGGTCTCTGGGGTTGCAATCGACGAATGCGTCGAGGTCGACGGTGTTGTTGCCGATGACTTTGAATTTCTTTTCTTTTCCGTCGCGATCGGTGTATGCAAGCCAAACCACATTGACGGCGTTGTTTTGAATTTCTCTGCCCTTTGCCTCGTCGACGACTTCGCCTTTTTGCGCGAGAATTTCGCCCGTGACGTTGCTTACGACGTCTTCTGCGAGCGTGTAGCCCGCAATGCGCGTTGCAAGTGCGAGTTTCTTGTTGTATTTATAGCGACCGACCTTTGCCAAGTCGTAACGCTTGTAATCGTAGAACGTGTTGTGAATGAGGATGTTCGCACCTTCGACTGTGGGAACTTCGCCCGGACGCAAACGACGGAACAAATCGATTTTGCCTTGTTCCTCGCTCTTGCATTGAGCGTCTTTTTCGCAAGTCTTGACGATCATCTCGTCCCCGCCGAACAAGTCGATGATTTGCTCGTCCGTGCCGTAGCCGAGTGCTCTCACAAGCGTAGTCGCTGTGATTTTTCTCGTTCTGTCGACATGCACCCATTGCACTTCGTTGGAATCCTGTTCGTATTCCAGCCATGCGCCTCTGTTGGGGATGACCGTCGTCGCATAGCGAGGTACGCCGTTCTTGTCAAGCACCTTGTCGTTGTAGACGCCGGGGCTTCTGACAAGTTGGGATACGATAACGCGCTCTGCACCGTTGATAACGAAAGAACCGGCGTCCGTCATGAGCGGGAAGTCGCCCATAAACACTTCTTGTTCGACCACTTCGCCCGTTTCGTTGTTGGTGAGGCGTGCCTTCACCTTGAGAGGAATAGCATACGTTGTGTCGCGATCTTTGCACTCTTTGATGGTGTACTTGGGTTCGCCGTCGAATCTGTGTGACAAAAATTCGAGCTTCAATCTGCCGGAGAAGTCAACGATCGGAGAATAATCTTTGAACACTTCCGTGATGCCGGCGTCAATGAAATTTGCGTAGGAATTCTTTTGCACCTCAATGAGATACGGAATGGGAAGAACGTCTTTAATTTGCGAAAAGTCTCGTCTTTCCGTCGTTCCGTACATTTGATTGTGAATTCTTTGGGACATATATTCACTCCTTAAAAAAATTGCCGAATTTTCGACTTTTCAAAAAATTTCAAACTTCACCGAAAAAATTTTTTTCTTTGCCTGAAATTTTTTTCAAAATCTACGCTTTTCGTGCGAATCGCTGTCGATACAAGACGTATTTATAACCCCCTACCCCCAAAAACACGACGTTTTAGGGGTAGGAATTCGCATTATTGCGCAGTTTTCTATTATATATTGAAAAATCAAGGCTGTCAAGCGT
>CAVFCJ010000023.1:0-19868 GCA_963620965.1 bacterium | reverse complement strand
GCCCTAAAACAATAAAATCATTGATATTTTACACAAAAAATTCAAAGAAAATAAAAAACCAATCCGCCACTGGTGCGGATTGGTAAAATGTGGTGGAGCCAATAAGACTCGAACTTATGACCTCTACGATGTCAACGTAGCGCTCTAACCAACTGGGCTATGCCTCCAAAACAAGAGTTATCTTACACTAATTCCCGACGTTTGACAAGCGATTTGTATCAATTTTGCTAAAATGTCTGTTTAATTGACAGTTGCAAGCATAATCGTCACAAAACTCGAAGCGCAAAATGCAAGATTTTGCAATACGAAGCGGAATTTTTTGCATACGTATCGTAAAATAAAAAAATAATATGAAATTTTGTTCATATTTCATTGACTAATGCGCAAAATTATGCTTATAATAAAAGCACAAAGAAATTGAACAATAAATTGTCAATGCTTACAAGCATTGTGATTTTCTCCCTTAAATATCTTCTTACAAAGCAAATATCCCGAGCGTGGTCGCTCGGGATATTTGTTTATTCTTGTTCTTTGGTGTCGTTTGTCTAATTAATATCCGCACATAGACGAGAACGATTCGACACCGTATTTATCCATTTGCAGGATTGGCATTTGATTTCGATGCTGAAATTGCTATCTTTTAACACTTCGTAACTGTTGATTTTTCCGAGTTTATGGCTACATCTCGTGCAACACGCCCAACTTACGCCGTTAACGACCACAATCTGCGCCACACCGTCTTTCCATTGATTTTTGTTTAGAGCGCGTTTCTTCTTATATTCGGGCAAGTCCGCTTCAACTGCGTTTTCGGTTTTTTCAAAATCTTCCATACGCCAACCTCAAAGCGAATAATAATATTCTTTTATCTTTTGCGCCATCATTTTTCTTCTCTGTTCCAAAAATTCGGCGTAATTAGACTCGTCCATATATCTGACGTTTTCGGAAATACAATTCATCTTCAAGTTGTCAAGCAGTTGTTGCTTATCGACTATTGCGCCGACTTTAATTTCTTTGGTATCGCATTGATTGAACGCTTCTTCAAAATAAACATTCGGTGCTTTATTGCCTATCGACTGATTGACGGGCTTATCAAGATAAACATAGTTTGCGTCTTGATTGTAACTGCTCTTTTCGTGTCCGAGTTTTTTCAAATAATCCTTCGGGAAAATATGGTGAATATCCCCGCCGAGCAAGACCAGTTCGTGCACGGAAACGTTGTTTGATAAAAGCGAAACTTCGTTTCTTGCGATTTGTGTGGCAAGAAAAACCAAGAAAGTTGGATTATTTGTAGACGTATATTCCAAATCTTGAACGATTTTGACATCCCAGAAGTTGTCGGACAGAGTTGCGTTTTCGATGTCGTTCAACACTTTTACGACCCCGAACTCGGCAATGGCACGCAAATCTTTTGCAAAAGTCGTTTCTGATGACGACGAGTATCTTCCGGTAAGAACGGACAACACGTACCACTTTTGAACTAAACGCTTTACTTCACCGACCGCTATCGATTCGTTTTTCTTCAAAATCAAATATAGCGTATATGCAAAATCAAGTGCCATATTCGACGTTACGAGTTTGTTCGACACAAATCCCGCACCTTTTATGGCAATCATAAACTGCTTGAAATTGTTTTCGTTGATAACGTTCTTTACTCCGTCTATTAAATCTTTATAAGTGCTTTCGATAATCGTTTCGTTATACTCGCGCGTTTTGAAATCTCTTCCCGAAAGCAACCCGACCAAATCGGCAAGTTTGGCACGTTGGAATTTGTGCATAAACGCAACACGCAATACATCGTCGCAATCGGGATCGAAAACGGTTTCCAAATCGTCTTTCAGCCACGCCATTTTTGGAAAATAATCGCTCTGAACAAAGTCGGAATCGCCCTCTTTTATCATCGAATAAAACGACGGTTCGACCGCAAGGTGACTGAAATAATCTATGGCTTTTCTCAACTGATTTCCGCCGAATTTTTCATCCGCCGCAATTTTTGACATTACAAAGTCGCCTTGACTTAATGACGTACCTTTTGAGTTTATTCTAATAAAGATGTCCGTTACGAGGTCAATTTCCAACTGATCCGACAATTCTATAATACCGATTTGACGATTGCCTATATTCAATAGTTTTGTCAAAATATCGCCGAGATCGCTATCTTTCATTTCGGGATTATTTTCGCAATACTCGCGAACAAATCCGAACATATTAAATCCCGTTTGGAAAATTTCCGCTATATCGGGAATCCATTTTTTTGACTTCAAATGGCTTAATCCTGCACCGCAAATATTTCCGCTTCTTTGTCATCGGATAGTGCGGCAAACGGATTGAATGCGATTTTGATTCTGCATTTTTTATAATCGCTGTTTACAATAGGCAAACCTGCTATTGCCGTCATTAATGCAGTTATTCTCTGTTGTCCGTCAATAACGATTTTTTTGCCGACGGACATCGTGCCGTCTTTTAGTTTTACGTTCGGATTTTGCCAAATAATTATATATCCCGTCGGATAACCCTTATATAGCGAATCCATCAAATCGCGTACTTGTTTTGCTTTCCATACGAACGGACGCTGAATTTCAGGTATTGCAATTTGTTTCGATTGAATTTGACTTATAAGTACACTCACAGGCAAACTGTTTGTTGAATACTTTTGCAGTTCAATCCCCATTTTCCACCTCTTATCGTTAGTTTTTGATGTTGCGACATTTCTCTATTCGATTTGCCGCTTTTCTAAAATATAACACTAGCGATGTACCGAAAGCGGTACATCGTATATTCGTTTGAAATTTTATTTTTTCTCAAATCGTTTCCGCAAGGTCGAAAATCAATCTTTCGGTGTCTTGCCAGCCGAGACACGGGTCGGTGATGGATTTGCCGTACACGCCGCCGTCGGGGGATTGCGCCCCTTCCTCGATGTAGGACTCTATCATAAGTCCTTTGACGATGGATTTGATGTCGGACGACTCGCGCATACTGTGCAGAACTTCCTTTGCGATACGCGGTTGCTCATAGAAGCGTTTTGCGGAATTAGAGTGGTTGGTGTCCACGATGACGGCGGGGTTTGCAAGTCCGCTTTGAGCGTACAAATCCGCGAGTCTGCGCAAGTCTTCGTAGTGATAGTTGGGTATGGTCTGACCGTTTTTGTCCACCGAACCTCGCAAAATGGCGTGCGCGAGCGGATTGCCTTTGGAGTTGACTTCCCAGCCCGTGTACACGAACGTGTGCGGATGTTGCGCGGCGCGAATGGAATTCATCATAACAGCCAAATCGCCGCTCGTGGGGTTTTTCATACCGACGGGAATGTCCAATCCGCTTGCCGTAAGGCGGTGAAACTGATTTTCAACCGACCTTGCGCCGACCGCGACGTAGGAAAGCACGTCGGACAAGTAGAGGTGGTTTTCGGGATACAACATTTCGTCAGCACATGAAAAGCCCGTTTCGCGCAACGCTTTTATGTGCAGTTTGCGGATTGCGATAAGACCTTTGAGCATATTCTCGCTTGCGTGGGGGTCGGGTTGGTGCAACATACCCTTGTAGCCGTCGCCCGTGGTGCGCGGTTTGTTGGTGTAAATGCGCGGCACTATGAGGATTTTGTCCTTGACCTTTTCTTGCACCGTGCGCAATCTCGAAATATAGTCGAGCACGGCGTCCTCTCTGTCCGCGGAACACGGACCTATCACAAGCATGAGCCTTCCGTCCTTGCCCTCGAATATCGCTTTAAGAGCGTCGTCGGTCGCCTTTTTTTGAGAGGCGAGTTGCTCGTCTATGGGATACATTGCCTTTATCTCTTGCAATGTGGGCAGTTTTCTTTTGAATTCCAAATTCATTCTTTCACCTCGTTGCATTTATCGAAAACCTTGCGACGCTTAGTCGAAAGGCGCATCATCTCTCGTATGCCTTCTCTGTCGTCGGACTCGATACACTTTTTGAGTTTGTCGAAATGTTGCTCGAAAAGGTCCATTTGCTCGACTATCTCGTCTTTGTTGGCAAGGAACAATTCGCTCCACATCTCGTCGTTTATCTTTGCTATTCGAGTGAGGTCGCGGAAGGAATCCCCCGTATAATCGGCAAGATGCTCACTCTCTTTGCACACCATAAGCGACACTGCGATACAGTGCGTGAGATGGGAAAGGAATCCAACCATCTCGTCGTGTTGTTTTACGGTGAGCGTACATATATGCTTGAAGCCGAGTTGCTTCCCCAAATCCTCGCAAAGTTCGATTGCGCTTTGCGTATTTTTTTCGGTCGGCACGACGATGTAGTTTGCGCCATCGAAAATTTCCGCTTTTGCGTTCTCGACGCCCGAACATTCTCTGCCTGCCATCGGGTGCGCGCTTATAAATTCCACGTCGCTGCGAAGCACGCTCTGCACCCTTCCGACTATGCCGCCCTTTACGCCGGTGACGTCGGTTATCACCGCGCCTAACTTGAAGCAATCTTGATATTTTTCAATCCATTCGACAAACGCATGCGGATAAAGCGCAAACACGATTAAGTCGAATTTGCCGACGTATTCTCTCTCGACTTCGGTAAAGCCGCTTGCGATATAACCTTTTTCGAGCGCAAAATCTATCGCCTCTTTGCTCTTGTCGATTGCGCCCACCTCATAGCCTTTTTTTGAAAGCGCCTCTGCATAACTGCCTCCTATGAGTCCAAGCCCGACTATGAGAGTTTTCATATCTTTATTCAATTTCATACTTCACCCCGACTTTTCCTATCGTTCCAAAAAAAATTGGAAAACTTTTCTTCACCGCTTCTGCGCCGTCGATAACGCCGCCGACCGCGCTTAAAAGTATACTGCACGCCATCACGATTCTATGGTCGTTGTGGCCAAAAATCACACAATCCGGTGTTTTTATATCGTTTTTATGTATAACAACCTCGTTTTCGCGCACTTCGACGTCTATTCCAAATTTTGCGAGTTCTTGCGCCATAGCCTGCGCCCTGTCGCTCTCTTTTATTTTGAGTCGCCTCGTACCAACGAAGGTCGCGCCCTCTTTCACCGCCGCAACACAGAACGCAATCGGGGCTAAATCGGGGCAATTCGCAAGGTCTACAACCGCATTTTTATCATTCAGTTTCTTGAAAATATCCTTGCAAATTTTGTCGCCCTGAACGCTGTTTTCGTCAAGACCTTCGACTTCGACATTTCCGCCGAATTCGTTTAAAGCAAGAAGCATTGCGCCGTTTGACCAGTCGCCTTCGACGACGTATTCGCCGCCCGCATAGCGTTGATTACCCTTGACTGAAAACACGTTTTTCTCTTTTTCGGCAATCTCGATTCCCGTCTTTTTCAACACGTCGATCGTCAAATCTATATACGCTCTGCTCTCGACGGGCGGAAGAACTCTTATCTCGCTGTCGCCACAAAGCAGGGGAAGCGCAAACAAAAGCCCCGAAACGTACTGGCTGCTCACGTCGCCGCGCAAGGTGTAAATTCCGCTTTTAAGTCGTCCCGACAATGCGATTTTTTCGCCGTCGCAAACCACTTTTACGCCCTTTTCGCCGAGTGCTTTTTCATATACGTCCACGCCTCTTTCGAGCAATCTTTTCGAGCCTGTAAATACCGATTTTTCAAAAAATGCGGCGGCAATCGGAAGGAAAAATCTAAGTGTGCTTCCACTCTCTCTGCAATCGAAGACCTTTGTGTTTTTCAAGCAATCTGCATACGCATTGTTTTCGGCGTTTTCACACTCTCTTTTGAACGTCACAATATCGCCGTTTTTTTGCGAGGATATGCCGAGAGTTTTTATACAATCGAGAGTTGCCGCCATGTCTTCGCTGTCCGAAATTCCGACGACTTTTCCGCCCTCTTGCGACAGCGCACACGCAATCATAAGCCTATGCGCAAGGCTCTTTGACGGCGGCGCAATCACTGCGCCTTCGGCTGTGGATTTTTCGATTTTTACTCTCATTTTTTTGCGATATTTTATTGATTTTTTGGGTTATTTTTGCAAGTTTTCGAGCATTTTTATTGCTTCGATATATCCGTCGAATCCTTTGCCCGAAATGGTTGCTATCGCATAGTTTCTGACAAAACTTATCTTGCGAAAGTCCTCTCTTTCGTCAACTTTTGAAATGTGCACTTCGACAAACGGAATGTCAACGCCTTTGAGTGCGTCCGCGATTGCAACGCTCGTGTGCGTATACCCTGCCGGATTTATCACGATTCCGTCAAACTTCTCAAAATACGCCTCTTGGATTTTGTCGATGAGCACGCCCTCGTGGTTTGACTGAAAAAATTCAACCTCGATGTTTTTTGAATTACAGTACTTCTTTATGGTTTCCAAAAGGTCGGGATAGGTGCGATTGCCGTAGATTTGCGGCTCGCGAATTCCGAGCATATTGATGTTAGGCCCGTTGAGAACAAGTATTTTCATTTTTCAAATTCCTTTGCGATTAACTGCGCAACGTCGCTTACGCCCCCGTCGTTTGCGATTTTCACATCTGCGCACGCGCTATATATAGGATAGCGTTTTTCGTACAGTTTTTTCAAGTCGTCTACGTTCGAGGACAGCGGTCGCGATTTCGTTGCCTCCAAATCTTGAATTTTTCTGTCCAAAAACACGATTTTGCCGTTGCGCTTCAACGCATTTACGTTATTTTTGTCAAGCACCGCGCCACCGCCCGTAGCAATCACTACCGCACTCTCTTTTGAAACTTCGTTTATAATTTCGCTTTCTATTTTTCTGAATTCCGCTTCGCCGTACTTTGCAAAAAAGTCGGCTATGGACATTCCGATTTTCTTTTCTATTTCACAATCCGTATCGACAAATTCTCTTTCAAGGATTTGTGCAATTTTCTTGCCGATTGTGGATTTTCCCGACGACGGCATCCCTATGAGAACGACGTTTTGCTTTTGGGCAAGTATCTTTTGATACACGCTTTCGATTTCGTCCTTCCTTACGTCCGAAATGTCATTGCCGAGAAACAACCTCGACGCATACACCGCTTGCGCGACGAGCATATACAAACCGCCTATCGCCTTTGCGCCCTTTTCCTTTGCTTGCAAAACGAGATTGGTGCAAAGCGGATGATATATTGCGTCAAGCACGCCTTCGAGATTGCAAAAACTTCGCAAATCTATCGGCCGCTGCTCGTCGCTCGGGAACATACCGACGGGCGTTGCGTTGAAAATTATCTGCGCATCCTTTCTTTCATTTGCTTCGGCGTAGTCGATTGCGCCGTCCTTTTTGGAGCGAGATACTTTCGTCGCGCTCTTTGCGCCCAGTGCGAGAAGAACCGCGCTTGCCGTCTTTGCCGTTCCGCCCGTGCCGAGCACGAGCGTTTCTTTTCCAACGGGATCTATATTTGCCTTTTCAAACAACGCTTTTATGCCGTAATAGTCGGTGTTGTAGCCGAAAAGTTTTCCGTCCTTGTTGACAACGGTATTCACCGCGCCGATTGCCCTTGCCTCGTCGGATATGACGTCGAGATAAGGCATGACGACTTCCTTGTAGGGTATCGTGACGTTTATCGCGCAAAAAGCACGCTCTTGCAAAAAGTTTGCCACTTCGTCTTTTGCAAGCGGTTTAAGTTCGTAATCGTAAGAAGCGATTAGCGCATGTATCTCGCACGAGTAACTGTGCGAAAGTTTTTCGCCGATAAGTCCGTACTTCATTCTTTTATGCCTTTTCTGAAAACGTCCGTGCCGTATCTTTGAGCGAGCAAATCGCATATGACAAGTGCGCTCACGCTGTTTATCACCGGACATACTCGTCTTACGATTGCAGGGTCGTGTCTGCCGACGATTTCAATTTGTCTTTCCTTCCCGTTTACGAAATCGACGGTGTTTTGCTTTTGCGCTATGGACGGAGTAGGCTTAACCGCGCAGTTAAAAAGTATTGGCATACCGTTTGAAATTCCAGCGTTTATGCCGCCGTTGTTGTTGGTTGCGGTGGTTATCTTTCCGCCGTCTATGACAAAAGAATCGTTTGCACTCAAGCCGTACATTTTGCTCATTGCAAAGCCTTTACCGAACTCTATGCCCTTAATGCCGCCGATTGCGAAAAGCGCATGAGAAAGCAAACCCTCCATGCTGTCGAACATAGGCTCGCCAACACCCGACGGAACGCCGACTATCGCCGTTTGCGTTACGCCGCCCACACTGTCGAGATTTGCCTTTGCTTGCTCTATACGAGCAATCATTTTTTTGCCGCTTTCCTCGTTCAATACGGGGAATTTTGCACAATCGATGGTTAAAATCTCGTTTTGTATATCGTTAAACTCGTTATCGCGCACGTTGTCACATTCGAGTATATGTGTGCCTATCGCAACGCCGACGTTTTTCAACGCGCCTTTAAGTATTGCGCCTGCCGCAACGATACCCGCCGTGACTCTGCCCGAAAAATGTCCGCCGCCCCTAAAATCTTCAAAGCCACCATACTTGCAAAACGCCGCATAGTCTGCGTGCGAGGGGCGAGCAACGCCGTACTCGTAGGATTTGGAATCCGTGTTTTCGTTGGGTATGAAGATGCAAATCGGCGTACCCGTGGTCTTGCCGTTGAACACGCCCGAAAGGATTTGATATTCGTCTCTTTCGCGCCTTGCGGTATCGGTGGACATAGATGGTGCGCGCAATGCAAGCGCCGCTTTTATGTCCTCGTCGCTCACGTCGATTCCCGAACACAAGCCATCGAGAACGACGCCTACGCCTGCGCCGTGACTTTCGCCGAATACGGTCAAGGCTACACTTTGTCCGAACGTGTTTTTCATAATCTTTCCTCTCTTTCAAGAATTTCTTTTGCAGTCATATCCGCAAATTCAAACGAGCCTATCTCGTTTACGACAACCGTGCGAATCGTGCTTCTTTCCGCTTTTTTGTCGTGAGTCATAAGGCGTAAAAGTTCGTTTTTGTCGCAGTTTGCCGAGGTGGGCAAATTGTATTTTTTCACCACTTTTTCAAGCCTTTTTTCAACTTCTTTCGAGCACATAGGCAACATACCTATTCCCACGCACTCGCCGTGCAAAAGCGCGCCATTTTGTTCGCTCTCTATTGCGTGTCCGAGCGTATGCCCGAAGTTTAGCACTTTGCGAAGTCCTTTCTCTTTGGGATCTTTTTCGACGACGTCCTTTTTTATGGCGAGCGAGGATTGCACGATTTCAAGCAAATCGCCTTTCAAATCCTCGCTTTTTTCTATGCGCTCAAAAAGGTCCTTGTCGGACGTTGCCGCCATTTTTATCGCCTCGACGAGCCCTGCGTGCAACTGCCTTTTGTCAAGCGTGTCGAGCGTGTCTACGTCAATGATGACTTTCGATGGTTGATAGAAACTTCCCACAACGTTCTTAACGCCCTCGAAATCTATTGCGGTTTTGCCGCCTATGGACGAGTCGAGTTGGGAAAGCAAGGTCGTCGGCACGTTGTAAAAATCGATTCCTCGCATATAGCACGAAGCCGAAAACGCCGCTATATCCCCGACTACGCCGCCGCCGACCGCGACAACGCAATCCTTTCTCGTGAAATCGTTTTGAAGCATAGTGTGCAAAAGCAGTTTGAAATTGTCGAAATTCTTGCTCTGCTCGCCTTGTTTAAGGCATACTTTTACGCATTTTTCGCAGGCTTTTTCTATCTTTTCGGAACAAGTTTTCGGCACGCCGTCGTCGGTGACGACAAGCACGCGCCTGTCAAGATTCAATAGTTCGCCGACGTCTGACAAAATGCCTCTGCCGACAACTACGTCGTAACCGTTTTCGCCCGCTTTTACGTTGAAAATCATACTCACCTCACGCTGCCCGCAAAGTAACTGCCCACAAGTTTGAGTTTTGCGCAAAGTGCAGATAGTTCTTGAAGCATATCCTTGCCGTTTTCAGTGCGAACGTTGCCCTCTGCCTCTATGTAGAAATAGTAGTTCCACTGCAAGTCTTTCATAGGACGAGAACGGAGCGTGCGCATATTGAAGTTGTGTGCGCCTATGATGTTGAGCGCGCTTGCGAGCGCACCCGATTCGTTTTGAACGGTAAACGCCAAAATGAAATTCTCGTCCTCGCGCTTGCCCATAGATACGGGGATATTTTCCGCCCTCGAAAACGCCGCAAAACGAGTGGTGTTGTTGAAATTGTCATTTATGTGCGAATCGAGAACGGTCAAGCCGAATATTCTTGCCGTTTCATCGGAAGCGATTGCCGCAACCGTGTTGTCTTGCACCTCGGAAACGTACTTTGCCGCAAGAGCGGTGTTTGAATACGCCCTCGTTTCAAAGCCGTGCGCTTTGATATACTCCTCACACTGCGCAAGCGCTTGGGGATGACTTACGACCGTCTTTATATCCTCGATTGACACACCGTCCTTTGCAATGAGATTGTGAACGACGGCAACGTCCACTACTTGATTGATGTGAAGCGCGCCCGAAAAGATCAAGTCCATAACCTCGCCCACTTCGCCTGCGTAACTGTTTTCGAGCGGAAGCACCGAACAGTCGCAATCGCCGCTTTCTGTCGCCGCGTATGCGTCTTGAAAGTTGGAGAACGCAACGTATTCGGAATCGGGATACATCCTTTTTGCCGCAATGTGAGCAAACGCGCCCTCGGTTCCGCAATACGCAACGCGCATTTTGCGCATAAGCGAAGATTGATATTTGCACGAAACTTCCATGGTCGCACGGATAAAATCCTTGTAATACGGCACGAGAGCGGGCGATTCGATGAGTTTTGCGTTGTTTGTCACAACTTGCTCTTCCCTCTCGCTGTCGCGAACGCTCAACCCGTTTTGCTTTTTGTAAAGTGCGATTTGCTCGCACGCCCGCATACGTTTTTCAAACAAACGAGCCATCTGCTCGTCAACTTCGTTGATTATTTTTCTCGATTCCTTTATGTCCTGCATAATAACCTCTTTGGATTCATTATAATCGATAATGACTATAAATCTACAAATTTTTTGTTCAATGTTGCATTTTTCGGGCAAAATCACCGTTTTTTGCTCAATATTTCGATTTTTCTGCAAATATCGACAATTCAAACCCGATACCAAACGTTTTTGTTCTTCAAACAAAAAAGCGATTCCGCAAAGGAATCGCCGATTTCGTATATTCGAAACGTCAACGCGCAGCGCCCTTTGCTCAATCAATCTTATTGCTAAAATAATAGCAATAACCGCCCTCGAAAAATCGAGAAGCGAGCGCAAAGGAAACTGCTTCGGAAACAGAAAAAGATTGTTTGTTGCAAAACATTGTTGTCATAAAATCTTCAATCTACCTCCTGTTTGATGAAAAAACTATAATCCGCTTTTGCGAATTTGTCAAGAAAAAGTTTACTATATGTGTCTTGTTCGTCCTCTACAAGAGTTTGACGGCGTGTACTCTAAGGTGCGATTTAGCGCCGTTTTATCGAAGTTAAACACAATCAAACGGATGATGAACAAGAAAGAGCCATTCTCGCAGACAGGAGCGTACTTGTCGTACGTGACTGTTTGAGAGAATGACTCTGCCGCAGTTGTTCGCCGCTTGATTGCGTTTAACCAAGCACTTTAACGGCATCGGTTATAGTCTTCTCCAACGCCTCCCTTCCGTACTTGTCCACTTCGGCTTTGTTCTTCTCGCCGTGTGTAAGACAGCCTGCGCCGCCGATACAGCCGCCAAGACAAGCCATGCCTTCGATGAAGTTGGCGTCGGAAAGGTTTTTGCTTTTTTTGAGGAGGGCAATACGACATTCGTCGATACCGTCGCAAGAGCAAGGTTTAAGGTCGAAGTCGATGTTCTGCTCTTTTAGAGATTGCGACAATGAATCGCTGAGACCGCCGCACCTTGCAAAGATTCTTCCAAAGTAAGACGCATTGTCGAGGACACCTTCTTCAAGGGTTGTGATGTCCATATCTCTGCTGTCGAAAAGCGCCTGCAACTCCTCGAAAGTGAGTGCCGAATCGACGTACGGTTTGACTTTTTCGTCAAGAATTTCCGATTTTTTGGCGGTGCAAGGGCCGATGAACACGACTTTTGCGCCGGGCGTGGTTTCCTTGATATACTTGGAAATCATTGCCATAGGCGAGAGGTTGTGCGAGATATGTTCGACCATATTCGGGAAATTCTTTTTGATATACGACACAAACGCGGGACAGCACGAACTTGTCAAGAAGCCTTTTTCGGCGAGTTCTCTCGCTTCGGAAAGCAAAACCATATCTGCGCCGAGTGCCGCTTCGACAACGGTGTAGAAACCGAGTTTTTTGAGTCCGGTGATGACCTGACCGAGTTTTGCGTAAGTGAACTGACTGGAAATAGAGGGAGCGACGACGGCATAAAGTTTGTACTTCGTGTTGTTTTCGCTCTTTTTGATGAGGTCGATAACATCGAGAATGTACGATTTGTCCGAGATTGCGCCCCACGGGCATTGATATACACATGCGCCGCAAGCGATGCACTTGGAGTTGTCGATTTTGGCAGCGCAGTCCTCTCCCATACTGATTGCCTTGACTTTGCAAGCCATTTCGCAGGGGCGTTTGTGGTTGGTGATTGCGCTGTACGGACAAACTTTTGCGCATGCTCCGCACTCTTTACATTTGGTTTTGTCGATGTGTGCGACGTGTTGACCGTCAAAAGTGATTGCTCCGAATTTGCAGACGTCTTCACAGCGGTGAGCAAGGCACCCTCTGCACGCAGGAGTGACTTCATATCCGCCCATAGGACATTCGTCGCAAGCGATGTTGATCACCTCGATCACGTTTGGATTGCTTAAGTCGCCGCCCATCGCAAGTTTGACTCTTTCGCCCAAAATGGCGCGTTCCTTGTAAACGCAGCAACGCATTGTCGGAACTTTGCCCGGGACTATGCGCTTGGGAATGTCAATGGCATTTCTGTCGAGCGTACCTGCCCACGCTTCTCTTGCGACTTCGCGAAGGACCTTGTATTTGAGATGTTGAACTTTTGTATCGAATATTCTCATTGTTACACCTTTTGCGCTTGTTGCGCCGCTAAAAGTGGATTATACACCAAATCGCACTTTACGCAATGGAATTTTGCCTCATATTCAAAAAATGTATGTATTTTCTCTTATTTTTTCTCTCGTTTCGCCTTTCAAATCAGAAGTAGGACACTTTCACACGCTTGCCCATCTTGACGAGGCAGTCGGAAAGTCCGGTCACGAGATTCATTTTTATACTGAAATTTATGGGCAAGTCGGGGTTTTGGTGGGCAGGATTTATGGCTCTGCCGACAAAGAAGTTGATGTCGGTTGCTTCCTCGAAAAGAAGCCTTGCCATAAGCGACGCGCCGTCGCGTTTGAAACTCCATTGCTCATAACTTTCGTTGTCTTTGAGGTAGTCTTTTGCGTAGGTGAGCACCTTGTTCATCGTGATGACGCCCTCCGTCACAAGATCAACACCCTCTATTTCGGATATAGGCGGAACGTCGCTTGCCTCGAAGTCGAGAGTTGTGCGGACGGTCTTGCCGAGATACTTTGCCGCAATGGACGACGTAGTGCCGCCGCACACGATATGCTTGCCCTCTTTCGAGAAGAACAAAGACATCATTCTGTCGCAATCGTCGCGGTTGGACGGCGGTCCGAACAGTATGTTCATAGGCTCGCGCTTTCTTATTCTCACCACACAAGCGGTTGCATCGTCACCGGGTTGTCCGCCGTAGAGTTTGTTGCACTCGTCAATAAGTATGGTAGACAAAGTTTTTGCCGTGTAGCCCACAAAACTTATGCTTTCCAAAAAAGATATGATGTCCTCTCTTTTCCAACCGAAATTGTAGGAAAGCCCCATCCCCGCATGCGGACAGCCGTCGCTCATAAGCACGAATATGTCGTTTTCACGCAAGTCGAGTGTGGATTTGTATATCTTTTTGCCGCCGATGACCATTTCGGTTTTCGGAAAGTCGTAATTTTGACCGTCGCGCAAAAGGATGACGGCAGGATTGTCGTACTGTATGATTTCCGCACCGCGATTTTCAACAATGTGTAGAATGGTAAACGTCGAGTACGCAACGCCTCGCACCGAGCATATGGGCAAAGTTGCGGCTATGGTTTCCACGCAATCTTCAAGCGTAAGCCCCTCCGCCATCATAGTAGAGATAATCTTGCTCGTGAGCGTTGAAAGTATGCTCGCCTTGACGCCGCTGCCAAGGCCGTCCGCAAGCACGACGACAGTCGAATCGTCGCTTTGACTAACAATGTCAACGTGATCGCCGCACAACTGCTCGCCGACGTGATTTATGCTTTTGTAGCCGATGTCGGCGCAAAGGTCATTCATCTTTTATCGACTCCTTGAGTTTTGTAAGCGCAATTTTAGTTTCCGCTGCGGTTTCGCCGAGCAAAGACGCGATTTCCTGCACGATACGCATTTGCTTGTCCACGACCTTGTCTGCGGTTTCAATGGTTTGCTTTGAGATATTCTCTTTCTTTTCTCTCTCTTTTTCCTCGTCGGTGATGTCACGCATAATGCCGATATAGAGGTGATTGTCGGTGTCGTAAACGACGGTAAGTTCAACATATCTTTTATATTCCGCAAGATAAACCCTGCGATTGTGTATGTTAAACTTCGTTTTCTGCACTTCATAGAAAACTTTTGGATCCATAATACGCACGACGTGTTCGCCCAAAACATCACTTGCCGAGCGTATGTGCATAAAGTCCATAGCCGCTTCGTTTATCTGTTGCACTTCGAACGTGTCGTTGAGGACAATTATGCCGTTGGGTGTGTTGTTGACAATTCTGTCCGAGAAACCTTCCGCCTTCTTTTGAAGATACGGCAAGCACATAGACACTTCCGCTTTACCCTGACAAATCGCAATCGCTTTCTCTCTACAAGTGTTGTATCCGCAACTTCCGCAATTGAGTTCGTCGCGTTTGCTCATCTTGCCCATCTGGCGCAATGCGGCGTTGATTTCGGTTTCGCTCGGCATCTTGTTGGTGCGCTCGATGAGCGAGAAGTGCTTTCTCAAATCGTGGCTGTCGGGTTGCTCGACAACAAAGTCTTTCGTTCCCGCATACTCCGCGACCGCAAGGTATTCTCTGACGGGCGAGGGATGATATTTTTCCATAACGGGACCGCCCACGCAACTGCCCACGCACGAAGACATCTCGATAAACGCATGGCTGATATTGCCGTTTTCGATATCTTTGAGCGCGGAGATGCAGTTTTCGATTCCGTCAATCGCCATATACTGATATCCGGGAGCATCGAGTTTCATAGTCTTGAGAATACCGCCCGTAGTCGGGAAGAATCTCGCTCTGCTTTTCTCTTGCGAATCCTTTTCTTTTTCAAGCATTATTCCCTCTTGGTTGAGCCATTCGGTGAGTTCCTCGTAAGTGAGGACGGCGTCAACTATGCCCTCGTAGTGTTGCGCCTCGTCCTTTTTTGCCACGCAAGGTCCGATAAACACGGTTTTTGCGTTCGGATGACGCTTTTTCAAGTCCGCGCAATGCGCCTGCATGGGCGAAAGCACGTCGGCAAGATAGGGCAATTCTTTGGGGAAATACTTTTGTATGAGCAAGTTTACCGCATGACAACACGAAGATATGACAATATCTCTCTTTCCCTCTCTCAAAAGTCTGTCGTATTCGTTTTTAACGACGGTTGCGCCCAAAGCCGTTTCCTCAACGTCGGCAAAGCCCAACTTTTTGAGGGATTTGCGCATAGAGTTTATGCCCACGCCCTCGTAGTTTGCGATGAAGGACGGCGCAAGGCTGACGTAAACGGGATAAGATTGCAAAAGCACCTTGACTTTTTCGGTTTCGTTGACGATTTCCTTTGCGTTTTGCGGACATACGACAAAGCAATGGCCGCACAAAATGCACTCGTCGCCGATGATGTGCGCCTGATTGCCCGAAAAGCGTATCGCTTTGACTGGACAATGGCGTATACACTTATAGCAGTTTTTGCAATTTGATTTTTTGAGAGTTAAACAATCCATATTCCCTCTTTATTTTGTTTGCCGCTCGGCTTATTGCTCTTTTACGAGAGGCAAAATT
This sequence comes from bacterium, assembly GCA_963620965.1. GTDB lineage: Bacteria > Bacillota > Clostridia > Christensenellales > CAG-917 > CAG-475. Next base: position 3,968 of record CAVFCJ010000023.1, on the reverse strand, counting down.
TTTGTTTGGAAAAATTCTTTGAAGTTATCTCTTGTTATGCCGGGATAAACGTCGTCGTTTACGGCGACGGTTACGCCCACTCTGTTGCACTTTCCAAAACAAAAACTTCCCGAAAGCACTATTTCGCCTTCGAGATGTCTTTGCTCGATTTCGCTACGGAGCATATCGACTATCTCCTGCGAACCTTTGAGATGGCAAGAACTGCCAACGCAAATCCGAATTATTATCATATTATCTAACCTTTGCGAGTATTTCCTTTGCAAAGAAGTCGTCGGTGGATTCCGGCGTGAGTGAGAAGAACGCATCGTCAACCGTTACGCATACGCCCTGTTGGCACTTGCCCATACAGAACGTCCCGCCGAGTTCCACTTTGTCTTTGAGATTGTTTTTTGCTATGAGATATTGCAGTTGTTCCACAACTTGTCTCGATCCTTTTATATGGCAGGAACTGCCGATACAAACCGTAACTTTCATATATTTCCCTCTCCTTATTGAAATTCCGCAACGTCAATCCAAGACATAAGGAATTCTCTTTCTTTTTCGTGCCCCTTGACCGATTGCGAAGCGGCGACGATGGGCATCCATTTTTGGACATATCTCTTGTCCGTGCCGCTCTTTTGGCAGAACAGATTGAGATATTTTTCCGCACCCTCGATGTCGCCTGCGAGCCAGAACAGCATATACGTTCTTGCAACGTCAGCAGAAGCGTTGCCCTGCGTTGCGTGCGACCAGTCGATGAAGTACGCCGTGCCGTCGTCTTTTATTATGATGTTGGACGGATTGAAGTCGCCGTGGCAGAGTTTGTTGTGCTTGGGCATACCTTCGAGCCTTGTGTGCAACTCATATTTTATACTATCGTCAAGATTAGTCAAGTCGATTTTTCTGTTCATCTTGTCGCGAAGGACGGTGAGCAAGGGGCATTTTTTGGATTGAACCTCGATTTGCAAGTCGACGAACTTTTCAAGATATTCGTCCTTCTTGTCGGGGTTTTCCGCCATAAGCCTTGCAAGGGTTTTACCTTGAATGTACTCGGACACGATTGCCCACTTGCCGTCAATTTTCGTAACTTCGATGATTTTGGGAACGTTGAGTCCCGTTCCCTCCACTCTCGCTTGGTTGAGAGCCTCGTTGAGTACGTCCACTTTCGAGAAATCGTCGTCGAAAACTTTGACGCAGTTTTCCCCGTCGCGGTAAACGGTTTTGTTTGTTCTTACGGCAATAATTCTGTCAAGATTCATATTTCCCTCCTCTTAAACCTCGGTGTGTTTGCCATAGTATGCGTTGAGATACATTTGTTTAATCTCGCTCATAAGCGGATATCTGGGGTTTGCGCCCGTGCATTGATCGTCAAACGCCTGTTCAACCATATCGTCGAGGCGGTCGAGGAAATCTTTTTCGTCGGGAACGTAATCCTTGATTGTCGGCTTGATGCCCACTCTCGATTTGAGTTCGTCTATAGCCTTGATGAGATTGTTGAGTTTTTCCTTGTCGTTTTTGCCCTTGATTCCGAGATAGTCCGCGACTTCCGCGTATCTTTCGAGAGTGTGCGGATATGCGTATTGCGGGAACGTACCCATCTTTGTGGGGGTTTCGCTTGCGTTGAAGCGAAGCACTTCGTCAATCATAAGCGCGTTGGCAACGCCGTGCGGCAAATGATGGAATGCGCCGAGTTTGTGCGCCATCGAGTGACATACGCCGAGGAACGCATTTGCAAACGCCATACCTGCCATAGTCGCCGCATTTGCCATCTTCTCTCTTGCGACGGGGTCGTTTTGACCGTTGTCGTAGGCTCTCGGTAAATACTCGAATATGATTTTGAGCGAGCGAAGCGCAAGCGAATCGGTGTAATCGGTCGCAAGCATTGCCGCATACGCTTCGAGTGCGTGCGTCACTGCGTCGATACCGCTCGCGGCGGTGAGTCCCTTTGGCGCGCTCATATGGAAGTCCGCGTCGATAATTGCCATATTCGGCAAGAGTTCGTAGTCTGCAAGAGGATACTTGACGCCCGTCTTTTCGTCGGTGATGACGGCAAACGGCGTGACTTCCGAACCCGTACCGGCAGAGGTCGGGATTGCGATGAAGTACGCCTTTTCGCCCATCTTGGGGAAAGTGTACACTCTCTTTCTGATGTCCATAAAGCGCATCGCCATATCCATAAAGTCGACTTCGGGGTGTTCGTACATAACCCACATAATCTTGCCTGCGTCCATTGCGCTGCCGCCACCGAGTGCGATGATGCAGTCGGGTTTGAACGCCGCCATTTGCGCCGCGCCTTCTTTTGCGCAAGCAAGAGTCGGGTCTGGCGCAACGTCGAAGAACGCCGTGTGTTGGATTCCCATTTCGTCGAGTTTGTCGGTGATGGGCTTGGTGTAGCCGTTGTTGTACAAGAAACTGTCCGTAACGATAAATGCCTTCTTTTTGCCCATAACGTGTTTGAGTTCGTCAAGAGCAACGGGCAAGCAACCCTTTTTCATATATACCTTTTGAGGCGCTCTGAACCAAAGCATATTTTCTCTCCTTTGCGCAACCGTTTTGATGTTGATGAGGTGTTTGACACCCACGTTTTCGGAAACCGAGTTTCCGCCCCAACTTCCGCAACCGAGCGTGAGGGACGGTCTGAGTTTGAAGTTGTACAAGTCGCCGATGCCACCTTGCGAGGACGGTGTGTTGACCAAAATACGGCAAGTTTTCATTCTGGACGCAAATTCGTCGAGTTTCGCTCTTTGCGTAACCGCGTCGAGATAAATGGAAGAAGTGTGTCCGTATCCGCCGTCGGCGACGAGACGTTCTGCTTTGTCAAATGCTTCGCTTATGTCTTTTGCTCTGTACATCGCAAGCACGGGCGAGAGTTTTTCGTGTGCGAATTCCTCGCTCAACTCGACGCTTTCCACTTCGCCGATAAGGATTTTGGTGGAAGCGGGCACATCGAATCCCGCAAGTTTTGCGATGGTGACGGGCTTTTGTCCTACGATTTTTGCGTTGAGTGCGCCGTTGATGAGGATTGTCTTTCTCACTTTTTCGGTTTGCTCGTCATCGAGGAAGTAGCAGCCTCTGTCCTTAAATTCTTTCTTTGCTTGTTCGTATACCTTGTCAAGAACGATGACGGATTGCTCGCTCGCGCAAATCATACCGTTGTCAAACGTCTTGGAGTGAATGATAGAGTTTACCGCAAGCGTTACGTCCGCCGTATCGTCGATGATTGCGGGAGTGTTGCCTGCGCCCACGCCGATTGCAGGTTTGCCGCTCGAATATGCCGCTTTGACCATACCCGGACCGCCCGTTGCAAGAATAATGTCGGCTTCTTTCATGATGAGATTTGTCATTTCGAGGCTGGGGAGATCAATCCAATCGATGATACCTTCGGGTGCGCCTGCCTTAACCGCCGCATCGAGAACGACTTTTGCCGCCGCAATCGTGGACTTTTTCGCTCTGGGGTGCGGGCTGATGATGATGCCGTTTCTCGTTTTGAGCGAAATGAGAGTCTTGAATATCGCGGTGGACGTCGGGTTTGTGGTGGGGATAACCGCCGCGACGAGTCCGATAGGTTCGGCGATTTTTATCGTGCCGTAAGCCTTGTCTTCTTCGATGATTCCGCAGGTTTTGGTGTCCTTGTAGACGTTGTAGATGTACTCCGAGGCATAGTGGTTTTTGATGACCTTGTCCTCAACGATACCCATACCCGTTTCTTCAACCGCGAGTTTTGCAAGGGGGATTCTCATCTTGTTTGCAGCGACCGCCGCTTCAAAAAAGATTTTGTCCACTTGCTCTTGCGTGTAGGTTGCAAACACCTTTTGAGCCTTGCGAACACGCGCAATAGCTTCTTCGAGTCTTTCTACGCTGTCGATAACGTTTCTTGCTTCCATACTTGCTTCTCCTATATCGATTATACAAATTTTGGGTTATCTCGTCGCATATTTGTCGATTCGATAACTATTTATCGATATAATTCTATCCAAAGAAGTATATGC
>CAVFCJ010000022.1:0-20210 GCA_963620965.1 bacterium | reverse complement strand
CCGTTGTGCGAGGGTTTGTTGTTTTTGCGATGATTTTTGCTTATTTTTCACTCGATACCATAATTTCGAGCGGATTGACGTTTACGCCGTCTTTGAGAACTTCGAAGTGAACGTGGTCGCCGTCAAGACTCTCGCTGCCTTGCGTGGTGGACGCTTTGCCGAGAAGTTGACCTTGCTTTACGGTCGCGCCCTTTTTGAGAGTGCTTTCCGCTTCCAAAGAGAGGTATCTCGTTTCATATCCGTCTTTGTGGGTGAGAATGACGTAGTATCCGTCGAGTGCGTTGTAGCCCGTTTCTTTCACCGTACCGTCGCAGGACGCAAACACGTTTTTGTCCTCGGACGTGAAGTCGAGAGCAAGGTGCGTCGAGTACTGTTTGAGGGTGGAATTCCACACGAGCGCGGTGTCCGAATAGTTTTTGCTCACCGTGCCGTCGTTGACGGGCGCATAGAACTTTTGCTTTTCGTCCACGGGTGTGGGGTTGACTGGGTCGTCCGGCTTGTCTACTGGGTCGTCGGTCGGGTCGTCGGGTTTAATCGTCGGCTCGTCTTTTTGATTGTCCGAGATAGACGCGTCGGGATTTTGCAGAGCAGAGTTGCGAGTGACCGCGAGGGCGATGACCGTGGCAACCGAGGCTATGCACAAAATGATAAGAAAATAGACTGCGTTGCGTTTGAGAAAACCGCCAAAACGCTTCATTGCAACTGTGAATTTGCTCATTGTTTTACCTCCAAGTTGCCTCGATTATGTCCTCAATCGATAGCGTTTATACCTAAATCGATAAACTTTTTTCGATGAAGCGGAATTTTTTGAAAAAATCGCTTAAAATCGGCTGTTTCGAGTAAAAACCGTTATTGACTACAAGTGTTTGATAATGTATAATTTTTATTATGGTTGACGTACACAAAAGTTTATACGATTTCATGCGCACCTATCGCGAAAAGCACGACGACGAGATTGCCGTTGTTCACGGCGCGCGAAAAATGAATTTTGCAACCTTTTTCAAAGAGATAGACAGGGTGGCAGGCGGACTCGTCAGGCTCGGCATAGGCAAAGGCGACGTCGTTATGATTGCGCTTCCCAACATCAGACAAGCGGTCGTGGCAACGTATGCGTGTTCGAGAATAGGCGCGATTGCCTCTATGATTCACCCCAAACTTTCCGCAGACGAATTCGGCGCGGCGTTTGACAAACTTCAACCCAAAGCGGTGTTTTTGAGCGATATAAATCAATGCGCATATTTTCCCAAATCGAAGGGTGCAAGGCGCATTATTTGCCATTTTGGAATTTACGATTATATAGGACTTCCTCGCAAAACGAAATTTGAGCCGTTCGTCGGCGACGGCGAGGAAATCGTGTTTTACATGCAATCGGGCGGCACGACGGGCGAGCCTAAAACGGTTGCCATATCTTCTCGTGCGGCAAACGCGATGGCCGGCAACCTTTTGCAATATCTCGGCGACAAATTTTCCGAAAAGAACGCAATGCTCGCGTCCCTTCCGATGTTTCACGGTTTCGGCTTATGTGTTGGCGTACACGCGTCAATATCAACGAATATGCGCTCGGTGTTGCTTCCGATTTTCAACGCGAAAAAGACGGTCAAAGTCATTGCCAAAAATCGCATAACCACTATGATAGCCGTGCCGAGAATGGTGCAAAAACTGCTTGCTCTCGACGAGTTTTCGGGGGATAACGTTTCGTGTATAGAGGATATATATGTCGGCGGCGACCTCGTTGCAGAGGAACTCGTAAACAAATTCGACAAGGTTATGAAAGAGTGCGGCGGCAAGGGCGTGCTGTCCCCCGGATACGGACTCACCGAAACGGCGAGCGTATGCACTGTTTCCAAAGGAGATTTCGAGTCGGGATCGGTAGGCAAGCCCATAAACGGAGTGGAAGTGCGAGTCGTGGACGAAAATCTTTGCGAGGTTCAAGACGGCGCTGTCGGCGAATTGCTCGTGTCTGGCGATCAAATTATGAGCGGATACGCCGGCGACGAGGAAGCAACAAAGAAGGCATTGATTACGCTCGACGGCAAAACGTGGGTGAGAACGGGCGACTATTTCAAGCGAGGCGACAGTGGGAAACTGTTCTTTATGGGCAGAAAAAAGAGATTGATAAAGATTTCGGGAATCAACGTATTTCCGAGCGAGATAGAGAGGGTTGCGAGCGAACTGCCATTCATCGGCGAGTGCGCTTGCATAGAGTATCGCGTAAACGGCAAGCCTTACATCAAGTTGCTCGTCGAGGGCGAGGAACTTACATCCTCTCAAAAACAAGCGGTGATAAATCATATCGCAAAGCGGCTGTCACACTGGAACAAGCCGAGCGCCGTGCAATGCGTAGAAAAATTTCCGCGTACTAAAATAGGAAAAATCGATATAGAGGGATTAAATTATGAATTTGGCAAAGATACGCAGGGCGGTCAATAAAATCGCCCCGTCCGTCAATGTCGAGAACTACCGCGGATGCGTAAGGCTCACGGGCGAACTCGACAACTGGGCGGACATTTACAAGTGCGGCAAGGCGGCGGTGAGCAAAGGCTCGCTGGGCGTGCTGAACGACGTAAAACTCAAAGGTTTTTGCGAGCAGCCAAAGCGTCCGACTCTCAAAGACGGTGCGCTCGACGGACAAAAACCCGACGTTCTCGTCATAGGCGGCGGCATAGTGGGTTGCGCGGTTGCAAGAGAACTTTCTCGCCTCGAACTCGACGTATTGCTCGTTGAAAAGGCAAACGACGTGGCGTGCGGCGCGTCCTCTCGCAACGACGGATGTATTCACCCCGGTATGGACTTGCACAAAGGACAACTCAAACTCAAATACGTGCTCGAAGGCAACAGAATGTACACAAAACTTGCCGATGAACTAGGCTTGTCCTTCAAGCGTTGGGCGCAAATGCTCATATTCTCGACCGCATGGGAAAATGCACTCATTTCGCCGCTTTTCCTGCTTAGAGCCAAACAACTCGGCGTCGAGGGCGTAAGGCACGTCACCAAAGAGGACATCAAAAAACTCGAACCCAATCCGCCATCGTGGGCAAAGGGCGGTATGTATATGGCAAGCGCAGGTATGGTTTCGCCATACAAAACGACGATTGCGCTTTGCAACAACGCAATACAGAACGGCGCGAGAGTTTCGCTTAACACCTACGTCGAGGGTATGGAACTTGACGGTGGCAAAGTCGTTTGCGTGCATACCAACAGAGGCGACGTATATCCGCGCGCAATCGTGAACTGCGCAGGCGTTTACAGCGACGTAATCGCGGATATGGCGGGCGACAGAACGTTTACGATTCACCCGAGAAAAGGCACGGACATCATCCTCGACAAAAAGAAAGTCGGATATGCGCTTTCGTCGTATGCAAGAAGCTTCTTCGCGCCACTTCCCAAAGAGGCTCAACCCGACAAGAAAGAGGAAGTCGGACACACCAAGGGCGGCGGCGTTATGCGCACTATCGACGGCAATATTCTCGTAGGACCGGACGCGCACGAAGTCCCCTCGCGAGAGGATTATTCCACGAGTATTTCCGATATTAACAATATAATCAAAAAGCAAAAACTCGCCCAACCTATGCTTAACAAGGGTGACATTATAACGTATTTTTCGGGTACGCGCGCCGCAACGTACGAAGAAGATTTCGTCGTAAGACGCGGCATTTTCACCGCTAACGTTTACGAGGCGGCAGGCATACAATCCCCGGGAATCACCGCTGCACCCGCAATCGCCGTCGACATCAAAAACTGGATAAAAGAGGACTTGAAATCAAAAGAAAAGAGCAATTTCAATCCCGTATACAAGCATACTCCGAGGCTTGCAAATCTTCCTGACGAGGAAAGAGCGAAGTATATCGCGAAAAATCCTGAATACGGCGAAATGATTTGTCGTTGCGAGGAAGTGAGCAAGGGCGAGATTATCGACGCGCTCGAAAGTCCGCTCAAAGTCGCAACCATTGACGGCGTAAAGCGCAGAGTTCGTCCCGGTATGGGCAGATGTCAGGGCGGTTTCTGTTCTCCGCTCGTTGCAAAAATCATTGCCGAACACGAGGGCATAAACGTCGAGGACGTGCTTAAAGGCGACGAGGGCAGCGTCATAGTTTACGGCAACACCAAAGGCAATGCAAAGGGGGAAAACCGAGATGTTTAATTACGACGTAGTGGTTATCGGCGGCGGACCGGCAGGTCTGTCTGCGGCTCAAAGCGCGTGCCTTAAAGGCGGCAAAGTCGCTATCATCGAAAGAGAGGCTCGCCTCGGCGGAATCTTGAAACAATGCGTACACGACGGTTTCGGACTCATTCGTTTCGGTGAAAAACTCGCAGGTCCGGAATATAGCGAAAGATACATCGATTTCGTCAAAGAACTCGACATCGACACGTTCACTTTCACCTTTGTTACGAGGATAGAAAAGAAGGACGGCGGCTTCGAAATCACCGCAGTGTCCAAAGACGGAATACAAAAATTCTTCACCAAAGCCATAGTTTTGGCAACGGGTTGCAGAGAGCGTACGGCAAAGCAAGTGCTTATTCAAGGCACTCGCCCCGCAGGCGTGTTCACCGCAGGTACGGCGCAGAATTTCGTCAATTTGCAAGGCAAACTTCCCACCAAAAAATGCGTGATTTTGGGAAGCGGCGACATCGGACTTATTATGGCAAGACGTCTTACGCTCGAAGGCGCAAAGGTCGAGGGCGTGTACGAAGTCAAGCCCACGCCGAGCGGACTTACGAGAAACATACATCAGTGCTTGCACGATTTCGACATACCGCTTTACCTTTCGCACACGGTGACGAGAGTGTTCGGCGTAGACAGGCTCGAAGGCGTTGAAGTCGCAAAAGTGGACGACAAAATGAACACTATCGAGGGCATTCAAAGACGTATCGATTGCGACGCGCTCATACTTTCCGTTGGTCTTATTCCCGAAAACGAACTTGCCGAATCCATAGGCGTAAAGATAAATCCCTTCACCAAAGGCGCGGATTGCGACCAGACGTATATGTCGTCGATAGACGGCGTGTTTTCGGCAGGAAACGCACTTAACGTGTTCGATTTGGTAGATTATGTGTCGGAATGTGCAAAAGACGCAGGCGCAAACGCGGTGGACTACAAGCCGTCGGGCAAGAGCGTGCGCATAGAAAAGGGCAAAGGACTTTTGAGTTTCGTGCCGCACAGAATCGACGTTAGCAAGCCTTGCGACAAGGTCGTATTCTTCTTCCGCGCCGCAAAAGATATGGACAAAGCAACCCTTTACGTCGGCGTTGACGGAAAGGAAGCGTTCAAAAAGAATTTTGCGTTCCTTCGTCCGCCAGAAATGCAAAGAATGGAACTCGACTTCGCCTCGATGGGAATCAAAGAGGGTAGCAAAGTCGAAGTCAGAGTGGAGGAAAGATGATGGAACTTGTGTGTATCGTATGCCCGCGCGGGTGTAGAATCAACATAGAAAACGGAATCGTCAGCGGCAACGGTTGTAAGAGAGGCGAGGCGTTTGCAATGAGCGAAACCACTTGCCCTATGCGCTCGGTTTGCTCGACGGTCGCAACGACTTTCAGCGAATATCCCGTGCTTCCCGTAAGGACGGACGGCGAGATTCCCAAAGCCAAAATCGACGAACTTATGAGACAGATAAACGCAATCGTCGTCACGAGCAAGGTTAAGCGCGGCGACGTAATCGCAAAAGGCGTTTGCGGTACGGACGTAAATCTTATCGCAACGGCAAGCATTTTTTGACAATATACAAAGTCGCTTTGCGCACGGGAAACCGCATTGCGAATGATAAGGGAGAATTATGAGAGAACCACTTGTTTTAACCATTGACTTCGGCACGCAGAGCGTGCGCGCTATGCTTTTCGACAAGCACGGCAAAGAGTACGGCAAAATGAAAGTGCATTTCAAAGAACCGTATTTTTCAAAAGACATAGGCTGGGCGGAACAAACGCCCGAGTTTTACTGGGACAGACTCAAAGAGGCGACCAACGGACTCAAAGAGCAATGCGCCGATATTTGGGACGACGTAAAAGGCGTTGCCGTCACCACCATTCGCGACACGGCGGTCATCGTCGACAAGGACGGCAAGCCCTTGCGCGACATCATTCTTTGGCTCGACCAAAGAGAAGTCAAGGACGCGGACAAAACGAGATTCGGCAAAGGCTTCAAATCCTTGCTTCGTATGCTCAATCTCTACGACCTCGCCGCCGCGCAGTGCAAGGCTTCCGCTTGCAACTGGGTGCACGAGTACGAACCCGAAGTTTGGGCAAAAATGTACAAGTTTTTGATGTTTTCGGGTTGGATAACCTTCCGTCTTACGGGCGTTATGAAGGATTCCGTCGCAAACCAAATCGGGCATATCCCGTTCGATTACAAAAACAAAACGTGGCAATCGCCAAAGGCAATCACCGCGCCCATATTCGACCTCAAAGCAAAGGATATGTGCGAACTTATAGAACCTGGTACTATCGTCGGTTACATCACCAAAGAAGCGAGCCGCGACCTCGGCATAAAAGAGGGTACGCCGGTTATTGCTTCGGGATCGGACAAAGGTTGCGAAACGCTGGGGTCGGGTTGCGTGGACAGCACGGGAGCGTCCCTTTCGCTCGGTACGACGGCAACGGTGCAAATGACGACGGACAAGTATATCGAAACAGAGCCGTTTGTCCCCACCTATCCGGCGGTGCTACCGGGCAAGTATAATCCCGAAATCGAGATTTATCGCGGCTACTGGATGATTTCGTGGTTCAAAAACGAGTTTGCGCACAAGGAAGTCAAAGAGGCAAAGGAACTCGGCATATCTGCCGAGGAGCTTTTGAACAGACACCTCAAAGACGTGCCGGCAGGGTGCGAAGGCCTTATTCTTCAACCCTATTGGACTCCCGGTATCAAACACCCGACGGCAAGAGGCGCGATTCTCGGTTTTGCGGATTGCCACACGAGAATACACATATACAGGGCAATCATAGAGGGCATCGCCTATGGCCTTTACGACGGACTTTTGTCCATACAGCGCAAAACAAAAATCAACGTGGAATTTATATCGGTTTCGGGCGGCGGAAGCGAGAGCGACGAGATATGTCAAATCACTTCCAACATTATGGGCATACCCGTGCGTCGCGCCCAAACTTACGAAACGTCGTCGCTCGGCGCGGCAATTACCGCTTTTACGGGACTTGGAGTTTACAAGTCCTTCGAGGAAGCGGCAAAGAATATGGTGCACGTTTCGGCAGAGTTCAAACCCGACATGAAAGAGCACGAACTCTATCACAAACTTTACAGCAGAATCTATCGTCGCATTTATCCCAACAACAAGAAACTTTACGACGATTTGAAACAAATTCTTCGCGCCTCGAAAACGGAAGAACGCAAATAAACTCGAAAATAAAAAATGAATAAAACGCGACTTTATATGACAAAAATTGTCGAATAAACTCGCATTTTGGAGGAAAACTATGTCAAAACCCTACAAAGAATTCGAACCCGTGTGGATCAAAGACGCACCAAATCCGAGATCCTTCCGTTCCATTATGAAATGGGGCGATCCACAAAAATACAAAGCACCCAAAGAGGGCCTTTACAAACTCATCAAGAGCATATTCTCGCTCACCGACGACGACTTCAAAACTATGGTGGATACCGGCGAACAACTCGTTGACGTACACGTCGAAAGTGCGCTCACCAAAGAGCAAATCGAAGCTATCACCGTCATCGTCGGACCTGACAACGCAACCACCGACGACTTTGAAAGAGTGCACCTCGCTTACGGCAAAACGATGATTGACATTATGAGATTGAGAAAAGGTATCGTCGAAAACGTGCCCGACATCGTCGTCTATCCCACCGACAAAACTCAAATCGAAAATCTCATCAAATACGCCGACAACAACGGCATCAAAGTGTACGTTCACGCAGGCGGCTCGTCCGTCACACGAGGCACGGAAGCAATGGTAAGCCCCAACATTATGATTGACATCGGCAAAAACTTCAACAAAGTTATTGCGTTCAACGAGGTCAATCAGACCATCACCGTGCAACCCGGTATCAGCGGCCCGCAACTTGAGGACATCCTCAATCACGCTCCCGAAAACTTCGGAACCACAAAACGTTACACTTGCGGACATTTTCCGCAATCTTTCGAGTATTCTTGCGTAGGCGGGTGGGTCGTCACTCGCGGTTCGGGACAAAATTCGACGTATTACGGTTGCGCGGCGGACATCGTTCTCAAACAAGAGTACACAACGCCCATCGGCACGATAAAGTCGGACGGCGCACCGAGAAAGGCTACGGGCCCCGACGTCGACCAAATTATGATGGGAAGCGAAGGTTGCTTTGGCATCCTCACCGAAGTCACCCTCAAAGTGTTCAATCTCTCCAAAAAGCACAAAAAATTCTCGTTTATGTTCCCCACTTGGGAAGACGGTATGGCGGTTATGAGAGAGGTTATGCAAGGCGAATTCGGACATCCGTCGGCATTCCGTCTTTCGGATGCGGAAGAAACCGATATGATGTCGCATATGTACGGAATCATCGGCTCGCCACTTGAACCGTTGCTTGCGGCAAAAGGATATAAACAACATTCCAGATGCTTGCTTCTCGGCTTCTGCGACGGCGAAAGCGGATTGCAAAGAAACATCTATCGCAACATCCGCAAGATTGCAAGAAAGTATCACGGACTCTATCTCACGGGCTATGTCACCACTTCTTGGGAACACGGCAGATTCTCCGATCCGTATCTTCGCGACACCATTCAGGACTACGGCATCATCATCGACACTCTTGAATGTGCGGTCAACTGGGACAATATGCCAAAAGTCCACGACGAGGTGAGAGAGGTCGTCAAAGCGTGGCCGAACGCAATCTGCACATGCCACATTTCGCATAGTTATCCGCAAGGCGCAAATCTCTACTTCATCTTCATCATCAAGACGACCGACCTCGATGCATTCAAGAAGTATCACAGTTCCATCTTGGAAGCGATTATGAAGTCGGGTGCGGCGCTTTCGCACCATCACGGCATCGGAAAACTTTTTGCGCCGTACCTCGAAGGCTCGATCGGAAGCGAGCAACTCAAATTGATCAAAGCGCTCAAAGCGTACTTCGACCCTAACAACACGCTCAATCCTGGCGGTACGCTTGCCCTCGACGAACATCCAAGCAATTTTTGATGCGAGTTTTGCGCTCAAAAGCGCAAATTCGCGCAACGACTAAAACTGCGTCACGAGTGAATCCGCACGGAGCAAATCAACACAAGGAGTGAATATACGCAACGATCCACTGCTTCCGATTGCTTTTTGTCTGTGAGGCGAAATTCGGCAGGTCAGTGAACAGTAAAACATCAAATAAAAAACGGCGTTTGCAAAGTTTTGCAATCGCCGTTTTTTTAATCATTGATTTTTATATGAACAACTATAATAATTTGCCTTTTGAGAACTCAACCTATATGAACATATGTGAAACTGCGAATATACACATATCCAAGTCAAACGTATGCATGAGTGATAACATGAAAAAATGTGCGATTTTGGCTCTTACCTTTCGGGGTGGTGAACATCGAAAAAATCGCACAAGGCGAGCGATTTTTCTTAAATAAACGACGTATTTTTTTCGTCTGGAATATAGTGATTTTCGCTTAAAAACAGCGATTCTTTTGCGTAAAATATTATTCGGATTGTTCGGCAAGCGCGTTATTGTATGCTTTGAGTACGGCTTCTTTGAAAAGTTCGCGCGTTTCACTGTTGATGGGGTGGACGATGTCCTTGTAGTCGCCGTCCGGCGTTTTTCTCGATGGCATCGAGACAAAATCGCCGCTTTCGCCCGTCACGATTTTTATGTCGTGGACGGCAAAACAATCGTCGATGACAAGTGACGCAACAGCTTTCAATTTGCTTGCTTCTTGGTCTATTAATCTGATTCTGACGTCTGAAATTTTCATATAAACACCTCATTGATTTTACTCATTGTAGCACGATGTTGGGAAAATAACAATACAAAATCTCAAATTAGTATCAAAACGGCACATCAATCGCACAAATGTATGGATATTAAGAATGAAGCATTGCGTTTTATACGGTTTTCTTCCAAAGACGTATGCGCAATCGTGAGCGGTTTCATATAATGAAATATGGATTTCTCGGCGGTAAAAAGAGGCTATTTCGTAGGGGTAGGCGGCGTAGGGATAAACGCGCTTGCTAAATTCGCGGCAGATTTCGGAATCGACGTTTGCGGGAGTGACGCAAAAATCAACGATTTGTGCAAAGAACTTATAAAAACCGGCGCGAAAATAAGTCAAAATCCCGACTTTTCTTTGCTTGAAAAGTCGGATTTTTTGGTGTTTTCTTCTGCGATTGCAAAGGATAATCAAGAGCGTATATTCGCAAAAAAAGCGGGCATACCCACATACGAGCGGCACGAATTTCTTGCGGAAGTATCGCATTTGTTCGGCAAAGTCGTGGCGATTGCAGGCACGCACGGCAAAACAACGACGACGGCAATGCTTACTCAAATTCTTTTTGAAAACGGTGTGAAATTTGCGTCGATGATAGGCGGAGAAAGTATAGATTTTTCAAATTATGTCAATAATACGGGAGCAGAAAGAATTGCCGATTTGAAAGATTGCGTATTTGTTTGTGAGGCGTGCGAGTACAAGCGCAATTTGCTTGCGCTTTCGCCCGACGTTGCGGCAGTGTTGAACGCAGAGTGCGATCATCCCGATTGCTACGACAGTATGAAAAGCGTGAAGGAAACTTTTGCGGCGTTTCTAAAAAAATCGAAAGTCAAAATCGTCGAGCAAAGCAACCTCGATTTGATAGACACGAGCATAGGCAAGCGCAACGGATTTTGCGTGTGTGTGCAAAACGGCAATCAAAAAAGAATACAAACATTCGTAAATCCAAACGGCGCAAAGGTTTGCGAGGGCAAAAAAATGTCAACGCTCAAATTGCAAGACGACGGACGATACAACTTTGAGAACGCAACGTTTGCGCTTGCCGCCGCTTCGGCGTGCGGTTTGGATTTTGAAAAAAGCGCAAGTGCCTTGCAAAAATACAAAGGCGTAAAACGCAGATTCGAACGCGCGCGCGACATAGGAGAAGCGAAAGTGTATTTTGACTTTGCGCATCATCCGAGCGAAATTCAATCGGTCATATCACGCGCCGCAAAACTCGGCAAACTCCTCGTGGTTTTTCAGCCGCATACATACTCGCGCACGAAAGCGTATCTTGACGATTTCGCAAGAGTGCTCGGCGACAAAAACAACGGCGTAAAAACTCTTGCGATTATGCCGACGTATGCCGCGCGCGAAGTTCCTTCAAACGGCGTCGAAAGCGACGTTTTGGCAACGGCGATTTTCGACAAATATCGCAAAAAAGACGTTTATCTTTTCAAAGACAAGCAATCAACGCTCGATTTTGTCAAATCATGCGCAAAATACCACGACATTGTCTTGCTGATAGGCGCGGGTGATATTTACGATTTGAAAGACCTTTTCTAATTTGCATATATGCAAATATGCGCATATGAGAATATAGAAATATAACAACACCAATATGCAAAATCGGTAAAACGAGAATAGCAAAAAGAGCGAGTTTGCACCGCTTTGTCAGATTATATCTTCCGCATTGAAATCGAGCAGGCGTTTGATGTTGTCCGCCATTACGACAAGCGAACGGCATTTTGAAAGCGCGTTTTGATAGTCACCGTATTCGAGCGAGCCTTGCGTTTCGGCAAGCGCAACCGAGAAGGAACGCACGTCGGGCGAGTAAGCAAAAAGTTCCATATACATACGCTTCTTTTCCCACCACTCAAAAATCTCGTTTGCCTTGTCAAGACAATTCTCGCTTTGATTTATTATCGAGTTTTCAAGGGAAGTGAGTTTTTCGTTCAAAGCGGAAAATGTCTTGTGAATATAGAAATCCTCAAGTATGCCGCCCGTCACGATGATTGCCAAAATCACGATCGCAAGCACGACTTTTTTCATTGTTTCTCACCCCCTCGATAGGATAGCGCATTTTTGACCTCTTGCGAATTGCCTTGTTCGGCTTGTCGGTTGCATTGGCTGTTGTCTTGCGGTAAAGTTGAGGTGATATAGTCGCCTTTGTAGGGCTGAATGAACACGTCTTGCCCCGCAACGAGAAGCACGAGCACGTCCTGCTGTTTGAGTTTGATGTTGTCGAGATACTCGAGTACGTCCGCCTTTACGTCGCCGTCGAGCGTCGCAAGGTTTTCTGCAACAAACTCGCCTTCCATAATCACGGTTACGGGGATTTCGGCCTTGGGCGGTTTTATATCGACATCGGAGGGCGCAAGAGGTCTGTTTTGCGACTTTTGAAGCACACTCATATTGCCGTTGGTTTCCAAAATCGCATACTCGACCTCGGACGGATTGAAGCAACCTGCGCCGCGCAACGCCTCCATAACGTCGTCGATGTTGAGGTTTAGCTCCTGCATAACGTCGGGCAAAATGTTGCCGTTTTGTATGATAATGATGGGCTTGCCGTTGAGGAATTTGCGGAATTTTTTGCTTTTTGTCGCGAGTTTTGTGATGATGATATGCACCAAAAACAGCGAAAATACGGGGATAATACCGTACAAAATCGGGATTGACGAGTCCGCCATAGGGATGCAAACGAGATCGCTTGCGACAAGAGTTATCGCAAGTTCGAAGGGTTGCAATTCGCCGAGTTGACGTTTGCCCATCAAACGCATTGCCACAAGCAATACGAAGTATAAAATC
Source organism: bacterium (assembly GCA_963620965.1). GTDB lineage: Bacteria > Bacillota > Clostridia > Christensenellales > CAG-917 > CAG-475. The sequence continues at coordinate 7,503 of CAVFCJ010000022.1, read as the reverse complement.
AAACACCTTATAAACAAATTGAGCATATGCATAGTTTGCTTATAAGGCGTTTTTTTATGCGTTTTTCGACGGTTTTCCAATCAAATTTATGTGGCTTTTATGTGTTTTCTCGCAGTTTTATTGTGTGATTTTTTATACGATTTCTCGTGTTTTTTTTTGATTTTTCGCACTTTTATGTCGTTTACTTGTTGATTTAATTGCGGTTTTGTTTGCTCTTGGCGCAAACATTTTTATGCAAGCGGTCACGTCAACCACATTGAACGCGGATATGATAAGGAAGAAAAAGAAAAGAATATACACGCCCACAACGACGATTGCGGTGATATAGTCGGCGTATCTGCAAAGCAGTTTTGCGCCGAAAAGCCCCGTTACGGCAAGCGGAATCGACAGCAAAACGAGGGGAAGATTTTTCTTGTGGTTTACAAACGAGCCGACCTCTTTTTTGAGGACCATGAGATTGATGATTGCGATGAGCAAAAAGCACAGCCCCGTCGACAGAGCCATTGCGTATATGCCGATGTATTTGGGCATAAAGAGGATGCAAGGTATCATCGCGATTGCACCTACGACCGTGCCGAGCAACGTTATACGCTCCTTTCCGAGCGAATTTAGCATAGGCGTGGTGGATTGAGCCGTTGCAATTGGAAAGAGCATAAGCGAGCAGTAGGACACGAATTTGCCCGCTTCGCCGTCATTGAACAGTAGTTGTCCGAGGCTTTGACCGAGAGGCAGATATATCGCGAAAAACAAACTTGCGATTATGACGGAAAACAGCAGAGAAGTTGACATCTTCGAGCGCACTGCGGCCATATTGCCTTTTGCGCGCAATTCGGCGATGTCGGGAACAAGCACGACGGACAGTGCGCCTATAAACGTCACCGGAGCCATAATGAGCGGCAACGCCATGCCTGCGACTCTGCCGTACTGCGCCGTTGCTTGCGCAAGCGTAAGCCCTGCCTTGACGAGCATTTTGGGAAGAATGAGGGCAGTGAGCGATGCGCCGAGCGAAGTGATTATGCGAGTTGTCGAGAGGGGGATGGTTTTCAGCGTCAATTCCTTAAAACCGCTCGGCTTCGTAAGCCGTCCGCCCGTTGCGAAAAACAGCACGAGAAGTATAAGCACGCACGCAAGGTCGGAAATCGTCATTGCAAGAGCGATGTTTTGCGCGCCGTTAAAACGAGAAATCAAACCGCCCGTAAACGCAACTGAAAGAGAAATTTTGACAATCTCGTCGATAAGTTCGGTCGATGAAAATGCCAAAAACTTTTTTCTGCCCCAAAACCAACTGCGAAGGGACGCATAAAGCGTCGAGGTGAGGATTGTGGGCAACATAATTAAGAATACGGGCAAGCAATCGAGATTTGAAAACAGCGGCGCGATTCTCGTTCCCAAGCCGTAAAAGAGGGCGCAAATCGTCGCAGATATGCCGAGCCCCATAATTAGTGAAGCGGTCAGAAGCGAGTTCTGCTTTTTGAGCTTGTCGCTTGATTCTGCAATCTTTCTCGAAAGGACGGTCGGCGCCCCCGCGGTGATTGTAAAGAGCATAAGCATAACGCTCAACGCAATTTGATAGAGTCCGACGACTTCCGCCCCGAGTGTGCGGGACACCCACATTTTGAAGATAAAGGAAACAAGCCTTGTTGCGATTGAAAAACTTGTGACTATGCCAAAAGATTTTGCAGTATTATTCATATTTAAGAATATGTTAAAAATTAATAAATAATAATGAATAATCGTATTTGCGCCGAATGCAAAACTGACGTTTGAGTAAAGCGTTTTGCTTGAACAAATAGCAAAGATTTTCTGCGCGATTAGAAAAGCAAAATGAAAATGCGGTTTATGGCAACAAATTTTATTTGTTGGCATCACCGCAATGAAGTATTTTTGCGTAGGCTCCGCCTGTCTACGAGCAACGTTTGGGTGGCTGCAAAGCCGAATGATTCAAAAAACATAAAACACATAATTCGGGGTGGGGTGTAACCCACCCGCAATTATTGTTCATTATTCATTTTCTTCGTTTTAATTGGTCTAAGTTTTATCGCCTGAACTAAGAAGTATACGCCGACGGCAACTGCGATTACGCCGACTATTGCCAAAAGGACGTACCAAAGATTTACGTCCACGCCGTCGCCCGATTTCGCTCTTTGCCACATATTGACAACAACGTCGTTGCGCTTTCCAAAGTCGCGCATAACGCCCAAAGTATCGTTGATGACGGGGTAGCGCCCCTCGTCTGCAAAGTATTCTTCGACATCGTATTCGCAATCTTCAAGGTATGCGCAAACGTCCTCGTCGGCTTGAAGCAACGCTTTATTTGTTGCCGAAGTGTAACCGATTGCGACCGAGTTGCGCACCGAACTCATAGGATTGCACATATAGTCGATAAACATCATTGCGGCAAGTTTGTTGTTGACGGAAGTGGGAATACACCAGCCGTCGTACCAAATGTTGCTTGCGACGTCGGGGACGTAGTAGCCGAGTTGATAGGTGTCGGTTTCCTCGTCGTAGCCGCCTTCCTCGATTGCCCAAAGAGCGTCGCCGCTCCACGCAAAGTCGGCGTAAACGATTTCGTTTATCATATCGTCCTTGCCGAAGTCGACTTCGTATCCCGATATATGTTCACGCTGCTCGGTAAGCACTTTTTCGGCAGCCGCAACCATTTCGTCGTCGGTGCAGTTGATGAGTTCTTGTACGGAATAGGACTTATATTTTTCGGGGAGAAGGTTGTATTCGTACATATAAAAGATTGCGGCGGCATAGGTGTCGCGCACGCTGTCTTTCATGAGGATTTTGTTTTCGAGTTTTTCGTTTTTCTGCACGTTCCAGAGCACGCCCCAGCCGTATTGTTCGAGTTCTTCGAGGCTGACGATGGACGTGTTGTAGAGTATGCCGAGCGTGCCGCACATGTAGGGAACCATATACTCGGTCATATCGTGACTTGCGCCGTCTTGCGACTTCACGTCTTTGAACATATCGGATATAACGTCCATAATATCGGGGTCGATATTGCCCCAACCTGACCTTAAACTACTCATATTGTCGAGTGAAATGCCGTATTTGGTCAAATCGTCCTGAATTTCCGCTTTTATGTCGTTGTGATTGAGAAGGCAGTTTGCGGTGAGCAATTTTTCGATTGCGTATTCGCTCGGGCAAATCAAATCGACGTTTGCGTCGCCTTTAAGCACCTTTGTCATCATCGTTTCGTTGGTGTCGAAAGTGGTGTAGGTGATTGAGAGCGAGCGCCCCGTTTTTTCTTTGTAGTAGTCGGCAAATTCGTCGAGCAAAGTCTTGCCCGTTTCCTCGTCGACTTCCGAGTCGATATAGTCCTCCCAGTTGTAGATGACGAGTTTGTCGCCGCCGCTTTCGCCTTTTGCGCCGTTGTTGCAGGCGGTGAGGACGGGAAGCAGAATCGCACTCAAAACGAGGACGATTACAGACAAGGTTGCAATGCGCTTTCTCATACGTTCGCCTCCTTGTTCTTTTTCTTCTCGCGCGAGATTTTGACGAGGTTTATCGAAAGCACGCCGGCAAGAACGATCACGAATATAATCGAGAATATCGCATACCAGAATGGTTCGAGACCTTGCACGCGTGCGTCCGAATAAATGTAGGTGGACAGCGTGTTGATGCCCGTTGCCGCGCCTTTGTTGATTTGGGTGATGATGAAGTCGTCCATAGACATTATGAACGCCATAACGAATCCGCTGACGATACCCGGCGTTATGATGGGAATCATAACTTTGACGAGAGCCTTGAACGGATTTGCGCCGAGATCGAGAGCCGCTTCGTAAATGTTGGGGTCCATAGATTCGAGTTTGGGAAGCACGCTCAAAACGACGTATGGGGTGCAGAACGCTATGTGTGCGATGATGAGTCGCAAGTATCCTTCGGGGAAAGCGAACGTGATGAAAAACACCATCATGGAAACCGCCATAACGATTTCGCTGTTGATGATGGGAAACTGGTTGACATTTTCCACGATACGTCTTGCGCGATTGCCGAGATTGAAGATACCGATAGAGGCGAACGTGCCCATAATCGTCGCTACGACGGAAGATATGCTCGCGATGATAAACGTGTTTGCAATCGCACTCCAAAGGTCGGGCGACTTGTCGGATTTGAATATCGAAACATACGCCTCGAAACTGAATCCGTTGTCGAAATTGAAGTTGGAACTGTTGGAAAAAGAGTACACGATGAGAAGAATTATCGGCGCGTATAAAATAGCGAGGATAATCAAAAGATAGAACCTTTCAAAAAAGCCTACAACCTTTTCTTTTACCATAGCGACCTCCTCACAGCGTTGCTGTTGCGATTGAATTTGTTCATAACGAAGTTGGATATAAGCACGAACACGAGCATAACGAGGCTCATTATCGAACCCACGCCGTACATGCCTTGCTCGAAACTCAGTTGTATCGAATCGCCGAAAAGGAATATCTTTCCGTTCGAGAGCAGTTGCGAGATTGCGTACGTCGAAATCGTGGGAATAAACACCATCGTGATTCCGCTGAATATGCCGCTCATAGAGAGGGGAAGCGTGGTTTTCAAAAAGACGGTCGCTTTGTCCGCACCCAGGTCCTGCGCCGCTTCGATATAACTCTTGTCTATGCCCGAAATGGTGGTGTGCAAGGGAAGTATCATAAACGGAAGATAGTTGTACACCATGCCGAAAAGCACCGTCCCCATCCCCAGTTCCACGCCGAGCGCAATGAAGATTGCCTTCGTCGCAAGCGTGCGGATAAGGAAGTTTACGCCCATAGGAATGACATACAAAAGCACGAGTATGCGTCCGCTCGACATCTTCGAGAGGAAGTAGGCGACGGGATAGCCTATAACGAGGCACAATACCGTCGTTATCACGCCAACGAGCAGTGAATTGCCAAGCACCACGAGGCTTGATTTTGACGTAAAGAATGTCTTGAAGTTTTCAAGAGTCAGATTGTTGTCGCTGTCAAGGAACGCGTTTATGAGGATAAGCACGAGCGGCGTTACCACAAACAGCAACAGGAAAAGGATGTAAGGAATCGAAAACACCTTTTTCGTCAATCTGAATTTTTTGCGAGAGGTGTTTTTCACTCTTTATCCTCCTTCTCGTCGTTCGATCGCTCGGCCGATTCTTGCTGTTCTGCTTCGATAATGATTTCCTCCACCGCGTCGAATTTTTCGGGTTCGGTGAGGCGCGCCTGCTCGATTGCTTCTTGTTCCTCTTTGGTGAGGGTTTCGTCCTTGACGACGTTTTCAACGACCTTTTCTTCCTCGTCGCGTTGCTCGATGACAATCTTTTCGGGCGCAATCTTGATGCCTACGCGGTCGCCTTTGAGCCAATCGTCGTCGGTGTCTGCAAAGAAGTTGTAGTGATCGTCCGTCGAGAGTATGGCTTGATAGTAACTGCCCTTGTATATCGACGAAAGCACGGTTGCGCCGATTTGTCCGTCCTCCTCGTCGTCGGTGATTTCCACGTCATCGAAGTCAACGAACACTTTGACGGGCGTTTCGACGGGAAGGTCGGTTTTGCACTCGAAGTCAGTTCCACAAATCTCGACGAGGTTTTCGCCCGTGATATAAGTGTCAATTTCGTTGATAATGCGAGTCTTGTGCATGATGTGAAGGTCAAACGGCTTGATATAGATTCCCACCGTTTCGCCCACATCGTAAGTGTCGGTATCGTGCGCCACGATTTCGTTGCCGTTGGCAAGCATGGTGATTTGATAGTGGTCGCCCTTGAACACGGACGAGATAACTTCTGCCGTGAGTATGGTGCGCTTGTCGTCAATTTTTTTGATTTTCACGTCTTCGGGACGAATGATAACGTCGATGGGTTCGTTGTGCTTGAATCCCTTGTCCACGCACTCGAAAACGGTGTCGCAAAACTCGACCTTGCAGTCTTCGAGCATAGTTCCCGAAAGAATGGTGCTTTCGCCGATAAAGTCTGCGACGAACGCGTTTGCAGGCTCGTCATACACTTTTTCGGGGGAAGCGATTTGCTGAATCTCGCCAAGACGCATAACCACGATTTTGTCGGACATCGTGAGCGCTTCTTCTTGATCGTGCGTGACGTAAATGAAGGTTATGCCCAGTCTTTTGTGCATATCCATAAGTTCGAGTTGCATATCCTTGCGCATTTTGAGGTCGAGTGCGCCCAAAGGCTCGTCCAAAAGCAACACTTCAGGTTCGTTGACGAGCGCGCGCGCGATTGCGACGCGTTGTTGTTGTCCGCCGCTGAGCGAGGATACGTTTCTGTGTCCGTAATCTTCTAGGTCAACCATTTTGAGAGCGTTGTTCACTTTCTCTTTGATTTCCGCTTTGGTGTACTTTCTGAAAAGTTGGATAGTTTCGCCTTTCTTGTTGGTTTTCGTGCCGTTGGGAATAACTTTGAGTTTAAGCCCGAATGCGATATTGTTAAAGACGTTCAAATGCGGGAAAAGGGCGTATTTTTGGAATACGGTGTTTACAGGGCGAAGGTGAGGCGGTGTGTCCGTGATGTCCTTACCGTTGAAAATGATTTTTCCGCTCGTGGGCATTTCAAAGCCGGCAATCATACGAAGGGTCGTAGTTTTGCCGCAGCCGCTCGGACCGAGCAAAGTGACAAATTCGCCGCGCTTGATCGTAAGGCTGGCATTTTTGACCACTTGTTTTCCGTCGTACTCTTTGTAGACGTTGCGAAGTTCGATGATGTTGTCAACAGGTGTTTTGTTTGTCATAGATAGGCCCCTTGTAATTGCACATATGGTGCAGTTATATTGCGGCAATGCCGCAGTGATATCGTTGCCGTGCAACGGTGAAATACTCGCTTTGCTCGTGTGATATCCTTGCAGTTCGAGGGTTGCGGTATATTCAATTTATCCTCAACCCAAACGAAGTTTGGATATCATCGTGCCAAACGTCACGCTCTCATCACGAAGTGATATCATCGCCGAAGGCGATATAATTTTATTAAAAGGTCGGCGGGGAAGCAACCCACAGTACGACCGCTTTTTCGTTCGTGCGATTCTCAAGACGGTGCGGCTTCGAGGAAGTGAAGTAAAACACCTCGCCCTTTTTCACGCAGTACGCCGCCTGCCCGATGTGAAGCCACACTCTGCCCGATATGACGTATCCGAATTCCTCGCCCTCGTGAGGGACGTCTTCTTCGAGACTCGTGTGCGGCTCGATAGTCACTCTTATGGGCTCCATTTCGTTCTTCTGCGCATTTGGGACAAGCCACTCTATTTTGTGAGTGTCCGCAACCTTTTCGATAAACTCCGCTTCGGTGAAAACGACCTTTTCTTCTTTTTCGTCCTTAAAAAATTCCGCAAACGTCGTTCCGAGCGCATTGAGAATATCTTCCAAAGTGGTGATAGATGGGGAAGTGAGTTCGTTTTCCAGTTGCGAAATATAACCTTTGGTCAATTCACACCTGTCGGCGAGTTCTTCTTGTGTGAGGTTGTTTTGAAGCCTCAGTCTTTTGATTTTCGTGCCAAGTTCCATAAGTTCCCTCAAAAGCGAAAACGATACACGAAG
>CAVFCJ010000021.1:0-20254 GCA_963620965.1 bacterium | reverse complement strand
AGTATAATCTATAGATTTTCTATTTTTCGCACCGTAACGACATATCAAATATGGAGCAATTCAATGGTTTTTTTCGGATTTTCGGACTTAAAAACAGAACTTCCAGCAACCGCCACGTCAACACCTGCGTCTTTTAGAAGCGCAATGTTTTTTTCACTCACGCCGCCGTCGACTTCGATGAGATATTTATATCCGTGTTTATCGCGCTCTATTGCGCCGAGTTTGGCTTTTTCGAGGCATTGCGGCAAAAAACTCTGACCGCCGAATCCTGCTTGAACGGTCATAACAACCAGCATATCGATTTGATCGATATAGGGTTTTACAACGTCAAAATCGACGTCCGCATTGATCACCAAACCGCACTTTTTGCTCTTGGATTTGATTATATCGAGAGCGCCTTGAACATCATCCGACGCGTCGGGATGAAATGTCACGATATCCGCCCCCGCGTCGCAAAACTTGCCGACATACTTTTCGGGCTTGGTTATCATAAGATGAGCGTCAATAGGCAAAGTCGAGTTTCGCTTGAACGCCTTTATCATCGGCATACCGAAAGTGATATTCGGAACGTAAACGCCGTCCATAACGTCGGCATGGACGATATCCGCGCCCCATTTTTCGATATTTTTGACTTCCGTTGACATATTGCCGAAATCTGCGGCGAGCATTGACGGTGCAACCAACATAACCTTACCTCTATTTTTTTTATTTGGATAGTTGAATTAACTATTTCGATATTCCACAACCCGCGCAAAGCGCGGATATCGTCCAAACAAAGTTTGGATATCAACCGAGCGAAGCGAGGATTTCATCCATGCAGTGGATATTGTTTGCGCCGTAGGCGCAATTATCAATCGTATTGTTTCTCTTTTCTCTCGACAAGTTCTTGATAAATGGTCTTGTATCTTTCGTATCTGCCCTCGCCTATTTCCTTGCCGACGTGCGCTTTTACTGCGCAATCGGGTTCGTCTATATGCGTGCACATATTGAAGCGACACTCTTTTCTGAACGCTTCCAAATCGTCGAAATAGAGCCTGATATTTTCGGGCGCGACGTCCACGGTTTCGAGCATAGAAAAGCCGCAAGTATCCACGAAATAAGTGGATTCGCCGATATGGAAAATCTCGGTTTTTCTCGTCGTATTCTTGCCACGCTTTATTTTTTTTGCAAGTTCGCCCACTTCGAGCAAATCGCAATCGAGAATATTGTTGAGAAGCGAACTCTTACCCACCGCCGATTGACCTGCAAAACAAGCGGTTTTGCCCTTTGCATACTCCACGATTTTTTTGACGTTTTCACCCGTTTGCGCACTGCACTCAATCTGCTTTACGACGCCGCCGTATTCGCTCGTATCGATTGCTTTCACGTCGCACTTGTTCTTGACGAGCACGGGTTCGATTCCCTCGACAAGGCAGTTTACGATGATTTTGTCCACGAGCAGAAAATCGGGTTCGGGTTCGGGCGCAATCACTATAAAGCATACGTCGACGTTTGAAACGTACGGACGGATAAGGCGATTTTTGCGCGGCTCGACGTTTTCGATGACGAAACTATCGCGCTCTTTTGCGATTTCAACGTAGTCGCCGACGTAAATCAATCCGTCGTTTTTGAGCCTTTTGCGTGCAAAACAAACCTTGACGCCCTCGTCGGTGTCAACGAAAAACTTTGAAGCGACCGCTTTTATAACTCTGCCTTTGTACGTTTTCATTCTGCCTTTATGCTTTCGATTTGCTTTATTTTCGATATTCGATATTTCGATTTGTTTTAGTTGCGATTTACAGCGTTTTTTATGCGATATAACGCTCTTTTCGGTTATTTTTCGACGTTTTCGAGATATCTTCTACGCAGTTGACCGCACGCGCCCTCTATGTCGTTGCCCAAACTTCTGCGTATTGTTGCCGACACGCCGAGTTTTTCGAGTTTATGCAAAAATTCTTCGGTTGCGTCAACGCTCGGCGCAACGTGATTGCGCTCTTTGACCTCGTTGAGCCTTATGAGATTGACGTGCGACGGAAAGCCTTTTAAGAGCCTTGCGAGTTCTCTCGCGCAAGCGTCCGAGTCGTTTTCGCCCTTTATGAGCGTGTACTCGAATATGACTCTGCGCCCCGTCTTGTCGAAATAGTATCTTGCGCTGTCCACGAGTTGTTTGACGGAATACGCCCTGTTTACGGGCATAAGCGCGCTTCTAAGGTCGTCGTAAGGTGCATGTAAACTTATCGAAAGCGTGACCTTGTGTCCGCTGTCGGCAAACTTGCGAATTTTGTCGCAAAGCCCAGAAGTCGACAAGGAGATATTGCGCTCGCTGATGTTTATTCCGTTTGAGTCGCTCACTTTGTCGAGAAATTCAAGCACGTTGTCGTAGTTGTCGAAAGGTTCGCCGCTTCCCATAAGCACGAGATTGGTCACCGCTCTCGACTTTGCGTTGCCGCCGTTATCGCGATTTACGCAAATGACTTGACCGAGCATTTCGGCAAGCGTGAGATTCCTCACGAGTCCGTCGAGGGTCGAAGCGCAAAACGTGCACCCCATACGGCAACCTATTTGCGTGGATAGACAAAGTGTATCGCCGTAATCGTGCGGCATATACACGCCCTCGATGAGATTGTCGTCCAAGAGGCGGAACAGATACTTTTTTGTGCCGGACTTTCCCGTAAACACTTCGAGAATACGCACGGGATTCGCAACGAAATTCTCTTTGAGGCGTTCTCTCAAATCCTTTTTGAGCGATGTCATTTCATCGAAGTCCTTGCCGTCCTGCAAAAAAGAGTAGATTTGCGAAGCGGTATATTTCGGATAATCGGGAAAAAGAGAGGCAATTTCCTCTCTGCTAAGTCCGAGCATAACCGTTTTTTTCGTATTTTCGCTCATTTTATCCTCTTGATATTTGCGATAAAGAATCCGTCGTATTCCTCGTGCGGCAAGATTTGAATCGTGCCGTCGTTATCTTTATATTTTCCGCCGTCTATTCGGTCTAGTCCGTCAATCTTTTCAAGCGCATAACCGTCGTTTTTCGCAAGAAAATCGATTACAACATCCTCGTTTTCTTCCTTAAACAGCGTGCAAGTTGAATAAACCATTCTGCCGCCTACTTTTAGGTATTTTGCGGCATTTTCAATGATTTTCCGTTGTGTATCAGCAAGTTCTCTGACGCATTTTTCGTCCTTGTTCAAAAACACGTCGGGATGCTTTTTGAAAGTGCCAAGACAAGAACATGGTGCATCGCAAAGCACGAACTCAAAAGAATCTTTCCATTCGTCCGACAAAACGCAAGCGTCTTGTTGAATTGCCTTTACGTTTGGCGTATGCATACGGTTTTTGTACTTTTGAATGAGCGCGACTCTGTGCGGATAAAGGTCGCACGCCGTGATTTTGCCGTGCGGACAAACCTCGCTCATATACACCGCTTTTCCTCCTGGGGCGGAACATATATCGAGAACTTGTGCTCCGTCAATAACATTCAAAGCCTGCACGGCAAGCATACTCGACGGCGATTGAAACGTCACAAGTCCTTTGTCGAACATATGTTTCACGCAATCTGTCGCTTTTACGATATAGCCGCCAACGTCGCTCTTTTTGAACTCGACTTTGTTCTTTTTGAGCAAAAATTCAACATCGCTCGGAGTTGCCATACGGCTGTTTGTGCGGATATGTTCGAGAGTATCGCTTTTTGCGGATATAATCTCGATTGCTTTTTCTTTGCCGTATTGCGCTACGAGTTTATCGCAAAACCATTTCGGTTTCGAGTACGTTACCGACAAATAGCAATCGTCGTTTTCACTCGGAAGCGTAAACTTGCTGTCCGCAACCTTTTTGAGAACGGCGTTTACGAATCCGCTCGCGCCGCCCTTTCCGCTCAATTTTGCCACTTCCACGCACTCGCTGACGATTGCAAATTTCGGCACATCCGTGAGATTGCAAAGTGCGTACGTTCCGATTTTCAAGAGCGTAAGCACGGATTTTTGCGGTTTTTTCTCGACGAGTTGGTTGAGGATATACTCGATTTTCACGTTTTCTTCGAGCGTGCCGTACACGAGCCTCGTGGACATATCGCTCACGCGCTCGCCGAGGAACGCCATATTGCTGTACGTTCCCTCTTGAAACACTTTTGATAGTATTTTGTATGCGCTGTCGATATGTTTTCTCATACGTTCCTCAATGATTATTCTTTGTTAGTTATACGCAATCTAATGCGGTATTTCACTCGAATTTCGTGCCGATTTCAACGTTTCTGCCGAGCAAAAACGCATTGTCGCTCATACGCTTTCCGCCTTCGAGTTGAATTTGAGAAAGTCTGATAACGCCGTCTGCGACCTTTACGAACAATCCCTCTTTCGCAGAAGCTTTGACGACTTGTCCGAACTCGAAAAAATGGATATTTTCGACGTTACAATCCGCCTTTTCGACTTTGAACACTTTGAGCGTTTTGCCAAAAACGTGCGTAAACGCCGACGGCCACGGCGACATACCTCTCACGAAACATTCGATTTGTCGAGCGGTTTTTGAAAAGTCGATATTGCCGTCCTCTTTGCTTATCATCGAGCAATGCGTCGCTTTGCTTTCGTCTTGCGACACGAACACGGCTTTTCCGCTTTCGACAAGGGATATCGCCTCGCAAATTGCCTCGCCGCCGAGAATGGCGAGTCTGTCGAACAACTCGCCCGCCGTTTCGTCTTTTCCGATGGGCGTTGCTTTTTCAAGCAAAATATCGCCTGCGTCCACCGCCTTAACCGTGCGCATAATGGTTATGCCGCTCTCTTCGTCGCCGTTGATAATCGACCATTGAATGGGTGAAGAACCTCTGTATTTCGGCAAAAGCGAAGCGTGTACGTTGAGTACGCCGAATTTCGGAATCGCCAAAAATCTTTCGCTCAGAATTTGACCGAACGCCGCCGTAACGACGATGTCGGGATTGAGATTTTCAATGTCCTCTATGCCCTCTCTCGACACTTTTTCGTACTGCAAAACGGGTATCGAAAGTTCTTGCGCCTTAACTTTGAGCGCAGAGGGTTTGAGTTGATAGCCGCGCCCGACTGGTTTGTCGAGACCTGTCACGACTGCGGACACCGGATATACCGAATTAAGTTTTTCAAGCACCGTCGCCGAAAAATCGGGACTGCCCATAAACACGATTTTCATAACTCATTTCTATGTTTTTTATTTGACGGTGATTACGCTATATGCGTAAATGCCGTTCAGTCTTGCTCGTCGAGAAGTTGTTTGCACTTCGACGTATACACGATTCCGTCCAAGTGGTCGATTTCGTGACAAAACGCTCTTGCCGTAAAGCCTTCAACTTTGTATTTTTGTTCCTTGCCGAATCTGTTGAGAGCAGTGACCTTCACTTTCATAGGACGTGTCACTTCGCCGTACTTTTTAGGCACGGACAAACAGCCTTCAAGTCCAGTTTGCTCGCCGCTTTGCGAGGTTATTACCGGGTTTACAAGTTCAAAAAATCCGTCGTCGGTGTCGACAACGCACACTCGCTTCAAAACCGCCACTTGCGGTGCGGCAAGTCCTGCGCCGTTTGCGGCTTTTACGGTGTCTTTCATATCGTCAAGCAAAGTCCAAAGTCTTTCGTCGAACTTGTCCACTTCTCTGCATTTTTTCGTCAAAATGGGGTCGGGCACTTTGACAATCAATCTTTTTGCCATACTTTATATCCTTCCGTGCTCAAATCAAACTTTGCGGATTGATTTCGACAAACACGTTGCATTTTTTCGACTTATTTTGGTCGGCGATTTTGTATATTTCGCCGATGATATTTTCAAATTGTTGTGGTTCTATCCTCATCATCACTTGATAGCGGCAAAGACCGTTCATACGCGTGATAGGCGATTTGCTTGCGCCCAAGTACACAAATTTTCCGCTTTGCGATTGCAGATTCTGAACGGATTTATACACATTTCTCGCCGCATCCACCACGTCTTGTTCGTTTACGGACGACAAAAGCACTCGCACGACTTTCGTAAATGGCGGAAATTTGGTCACCATTCTCGTGTTGATTTCCTTTTTCCAAAAGCCTATATAGTCGTATGTTTTGCCAAAGCGGAAAACGTAATGTTTGGGCGCATAGGTTTGAAGAATGACTCTGCCTTCTTTTTCCGCCCTGCCTGCTCTGCCTGCGACTTGCGTAACGAGTTGGAAGGTACGTTCGCTCGAGCGATAATCGCTGAAATACAGCGCGGCGTCCGCTTCGAGAATGCCCACGAGTGTGACGTTTGCGAAGTCGTGACCTTTTGCAATCATTTGCGTGCCGACGAGCACATCGGCTTCCTTGTTGCCGAATGCGGAAAGAATCTTGAAATAACTGTCCTTTCTCACCGTCGTGTCGTTGTCCATACGCAAGACTCTGACGTCGGGGATTAGATTTTTCAGATCTTCCACCACCTTTTCAGTGCCTATTCTGCCCTGCTTTATCTCGTGACTGCCGCAGTTGGGACACTTGGTCAAAGCGTGGTATCTGCGCCCGCAATAGTGGCATTTTAGTTCGTTGTCTTCCTTATGGTAGGTCAACGAGATGTCGCAATCCTCGCACTTTGCAATATATCCGCATTCTTTGCAGCGGATAAAGGAAGCAAAGCCTCTGCGATTGAGAAAGAGCATAGCCTGTTCTCCTTTTGCGACGATTTCTTTGAGTGCCTCTTGCAAAGCAAGAGAAAACAGACTTCGATTGCCTTGTCTGAACTCCGCCGTCATATCCACGATTTCCATTTCGGGAAGTTTGTGCTTGGATATTCTTTCGGGCAGAGATATAAGTCCGTACGCGCCTTCGTTCGCTTTGAGATAGGTTTCCATATCGGGCGTAGCCGAGCCGAGAATAAGCACGCAATCGTTTGCTTTTGCGCGATATTCCGCAATGGTTTTCGTATCGTAGCGCGGATTGGATTCGGACAAATAACTCGTGTCGTGTTCCTCGTCGATAATGATTGCTCCGATGTTTTCGAGTGGAGCGAAGATTGCCGACCTTGCGCCTATTGCGATGTGAGCTTTGCCGGTTTTGAGCCTTTTCCACTCGTCGTAGCGTTCGCCTGCGTTAAGTCCGCTGTGCAGTATCGCAACGTCGTCGCCGAATCTTGCGCGGAACAATCCGAGCATTTGCGGCGTAAGCGAGATTTCGGGAACGAGCATAATCGCGGTTTTGCCCTTTGCGATCATACGCTCTATCACGCACTCGTACACTTCGGTTTTTCCGCTTCCGGTAACGCCGTGCAAAAGATACGTTCCTTTCGCGCCGCAAAGCGTTTCCACAGCGCTCGCCTGCCTGTCCGTAAGCACGACGTGCTTTTTCGCTCTTTGCAGAGTTTTGAGCGGCGTTGAACGCTCGTGTACGTCGCTTTCGGTCACAACGCCTTTTTCACGCAATCCGTTTATTGCGCTCACGCCGAATTTTACATTCAAAAAACTCAAAAACTGTCCGCCGTTTGAAGCGATATAGTCGAGAGCCTCTTGTTGCTTTTCCGCCCTCTTTCCGACAATTTCTTTGAGTTCTGCAAGCGTTCTCGAATCGTCGGCGGTGAGAAATTTTCTCGTATATTCGGGATCTTTTTCCTCGCGAAGTTGCTGAGGAACAAACAAGCGCAAAACGTCGATATAGCGCAGATTGTACGTCTTGCGCATAAAGTTCATAAGTCCCAACTGTTCGGGACTTATGGGCGAATCGAGATATTGCGCTTTTTTAAGGTCTTGAAATTCCGACTTGTCTTTTTTGCCTATGACAAAGCCGATAAGCCTCTTTTTTCCGAACTCGACAACCACTCTGCTGCCAATCGGCACGTCGTCGCCGATATAATCGAAAGTCCTGTCCACGTCGCTATTGGAGATGTTGACGATGACTTCCAAAATCATAGAGCGCACACCTTGTCGAGAATGATGTCAGCAAGTTTTCTCTTGCTCACTTTTCCGCTTTCAAACTCATTGCCGTCGTTGTCGATTATCGTTGCGACGTTGGTATCGACGTCAAACCCCGCGCCATCGACTGTAACGTCGTTTGCGACCACGAGGTCTGCGTGTTTCTTTTTGAGTTTACCTTTGGCGTTTTCAATCAGATTTTCGGTTTCTGCGGAAAATACGACGACTTTTCTTGCGCCCTTCCTTTCGCCGAGCGTTTTTGCGATGTCGGGATTTTTGACGAGTTCGAGGGTGAGAGTGTCGCTCTTGACCTTTTGCGAAAATGTATTTTTCACCTTGTAATCGGCAGGCGCGGCAGCCATTATTGCAACGTTGCAAGAGCCGAACTCCGTGTTGCAAGCGTCGAGCATCTCTTGCGTTGTGGTGACGTGAATTGCTTTTTCGACGCATTTGGGCACGTCAACTTTGATGTTTCCGTACACGAATACCACACTCCCGCCTCTGTCTGCAACGGCCTCGGCAAGCGCTTTGCCCATCTTTCCGCTCGAATGATTTGCAATGACTCGCACGCCGTCAATTTTCTCTTCCGTACCGCCCGACGTGATAAGCACGCGCTTATTTGCAAAATCCTGCACGGGCGTGAGATAGTCGACTATTGCCTTTACTATGTCGCAAGGCTCTGCCATACGCCCTTTTCCTACGTCGCCGCACGCCAAAAGTCCGACCGCCGAATCGCAAAATAGTGCGCCGCGCTCACGCAAAGTCTGCATATTCTTTTGCGTTGCGACGTCCTCGTACATATTGCAATTCATCGCCGGACAAATGAGTTTTTGAGCGTTCGAAGCAAGATACGTCGTTGTGAGCATATCGTCCGCAATGCCCTCTGCAAACTTTGCGATGACGTTTGCCGTCGCAGGGGCAACCACCAAAATATCCGCTTTTTTTGCAAGGGATATATGGTTGATGTCAAATTCCTTGACCGGCTCGAAAGCGTTTGTGACGACGGCGGATTTTGCAAGCGTTTGAAAGGTCAAAGGCGTGACGAATTCGCGGGCGTTGTCGGTCATGATAACGTCAACGTTTGCGCCCAATTTTTTGAGCCTCGACACGATTTCGCACGCTTTGTAAACGGCAATACCGCCGCTTACGCCCAAAACCACGTTTTTTCCGTACAGCATAATAAGCCTCGTTTCAATCGAGATTGAAAAATCGTCTAAATACGTTCGGATTAGTCGCGAACGATTTTGATTTTGTCGTCGTAGATTTCCTTGCAAGCGAGCGAAATGGGCTTCAAACCGCTCTTTTCAAGGTAACTGCTTTCGGTCGTTGCGAGTTCACGCGCGCGTTTTGCAACGGCGACGGTGAGCGCGTATCTGCATTCTGCGTGCTTGATGAGTTTGTCGATGGGGGGATCGATCATCATAGTTTGTTTCCTCCGATTTGAGTATCTGAATTTTGTTTGGTTTTAATGTTTTCGCTCTGCGAGCGAGTTTTTACGATGTTTGCGATTTATTGCTCTGTTTATTCGAGTTCCACCCTTCTTTGCTCAAGGTAGTTTACGATTTTGTCGGCGCAAACTTCCGCAACGTCGTTTATCACCACGAAGTCGTAGTACGGTATGCTCTTTCTTTCAAACTCGATTTCGTCGAGGCGTTTTTTTAGAGAATCGGGTGTTTCGCTGCCTCTGCCGATAAGGCGTTTTTTGAGTTCTTCTAGAGACGGCGGATTGATGAATATCGTCACGCAATCGGGATAAACTTTTTTGATGTTCATTGCGCCCACGCTGTTGATGTCGAGCAGCACGTCGAATCCTTGATTGCGCTTTGTTTCCACTTCGCATTTGAGAGTGCCGTAGCAGTTGGTGAAAGTGCGGGTGTATTCCACAAATTCGTCGTTGTCTACGCGTTTTACAAACTCGTCCTCAGTGACAAAGTAATAGTCAACGCCCTCTTTTTCGCCGTTTCTCGGCTTTCTCGAAGTGCAGGACACCGAAAATCTCAGATTCGGCATTTTTTGGAACATTTTTGATATAACCGTACTTTTGCCAACGCCGCTGAATCCCGACACGACGATGAGCAATCCTTTGTTTTGCATAATCGTTTCCCTTTTGGATTGAATACTCGTCGTTATTCGACGTTTGCAGCTTGTTCGCGCATTTTTTCTATCTCGTTCTTGATTGCAAGTACTTCCTTTGTGATTCGCATATCGTTTGCTTTGGAGCCGATAGTGTTGGTTTCACGGTTGAACTCTTGCACAAGGAAGTCCATTTTGCGCCCGACGGGTTCGTGGGCTTGAAGAAGCGAGCGCATATTCGCGATATGAGTGGAAAGTCTTGTGATTTCCTCGTCGATTGCGCAATGGTCGGCATAGAGCGCAACTTCGGTTGCGAGGCGTTGCTTATCGATGAGCGACGGCTCGACAACTTCGGCGATACGAGCATTGAGATTGGCTCGATAATCCTCGACGACTTTCGGCGCAAACTCTTTGATACGTTCGAGGCAATCTTGAATTGAATCGAGTTTTTTTGCAAAGTCATTCTTTTGCAATTGCCCCTCTTTTTCACGCATGGATTTGAGATTTTCAAGCGCAAGATTCACTGCTTCGAGAGTCATTTCGCAAAGTAAATTCTCATCCTCGACAGCCTCTTGTCTTGTCACTATGTCGCCAATTCGCAAGAGCGTCGAAACAGTCACGTCGTTTTCAAGCCCGGTGCCGTCTGCAAGTTTTTTCACCGCCGCAAGATAGTTGTTTGCAAGATCGAGATCCACTGTATACGCACCCTCATCCGTCGACGATTGTTCGTAGGTGAGATAAAGATCGACGTGACCTCTCGATATTGCCAAAGAAACGGCTTTTTTCAACTTGTCCTCAACGAACAAGAAGTTGCGAGGAAGTTTGAAATTGCAATCCAAAAACCTGTGATTTACGGTTTTAATTTCGATTGTTATGGTCTTTCCGTCGCGTTTCGAAACGCCTTTGCCATATCCTGTCATACTGTGCATATATGCGCACCCGCCTAATAATTTTTTAATATTATATCACAAAGTTTATATAAACACAACAAATTGCGACAACAATATAACAAAAATAAAAAGGCATAAATGCCTTTTTAAGCGGTAAATACAATATTTTTAGAGTTTCGAGCAAGATTAGGTCAAATCACAAACCGAGCATGCTCTTGAATCGTTCTTCGTCGATTATCTCGATACCGAGTTTCTGCGCCTTTTCGAGTTTAGAGCCTGCGTCTTCGCCCGCAAGCACGAGATTTACGGTTTTCGACACCGAAGAAGCGACCTCGCCACCGTTGTCCTCGATAAGTTTCGTCGCCTCGCCTCTCTTGTATGTCGGAAGCGAACCCGTAAGCACGATTCTCATTCCGCTGAACACGCCTTGTTTTTCTTCGGATTCCTCGAATACAATGCCGCTTTCAAGCAAGCGTTTTACAAAATCCGCATTGTTAGAATCACGGAAAAACTCAAAAACGTTGTTTGCAAGCACGTCACCTATTCCGTCCACCGCGCCGAGTTCCGCAAGAGTTGCGTTTTGCAGGTTTTCTAGCGTTCTAAACCGCTTAACCAAGTCTTTTGCGGTCTTTTTGCCTATTCCGTCGATTCCGAGCGCAAACAGGAATCTGTCGAGCGTCGTATGCTTCGATTTTTCAATCGCGCCGAGCAAATTGTCAATCTTTTTATCCCCGAATCCTTCGAGTCCGAACAGGTCTATTGCAGTGATATTCATCAAATCCACGGCGTCCTCGACGTGCGTTTCGTTATATAAAAGTTCGGCGGTTTTCTCGCTGAATCCATCTATATCCATTGCGTCTTTTGAGGCAAAATGGTCGAGTTTCGATATAATTTGCGGCGCACAGTTGTCGCCCGTGCAGTACAAAAATGCGCCGACTTCCTTAACAGGTGCATGACAAACGGGACATTCGGT
Source organism: bacterium (assembly GCA_963620965.1). Classification (GTDB taxonomy): domain Bacteria; phylum Bacillota; class Clostridia; order Christensenellales; family CAG-917; genus CAG-475. The sequence continues at coordinate 8,470 of CAVFCJ010000021.1, read as the reverse complement.
GGGTTTTTCAATGGATTTTGCGTTCGGATTTTCGATTGCAACGCCCATAATTTCGGGAATGACGTCGTTTGAACGTCTGACAAACACCTTATCCCCTATTTTGATCTTCTTTTTGAGGATGTCGCTGTAGTTGTTGAGAGTTGCCCTCGACACGGTTACACCGCCTATATCCACGGGTTCGAGGATAGCGATGGGATTGAGTTTCGCACTTCTCGACACTTGCCATTCAACGTCTTGCAAGGTCGTCGTCATTTCGTCCGCCTTAAACTTGTATGCGACCGCCCATTTGGGGAATTTTTCGGTGAATCCTATCTCATCTCTCAATCTCACGTCGTCAACTTTGAACACAACGCCGTCGATGAGGTAATCGAGATTTTCACGTTTTTCGCCCGTTTTATCGGCGTATTTCATAGCGGCTTGCGCGTCGCCTGCAAGGGCGAAGTCGCCTTCGGTTTCAAACCCTTCTTTCTTCAAAAACTCGCGCATTTCCGTTTGAGTTTCAAAGGTTTTGTCACTGTAACCGATGTTGTATGCAAAAAATGACAATCCGCGTTGTGCTGTGACTTCCGGATTTAGATTACGGATTGCGCCTGCCGCTCCGTTTCTTGCGTTTTTGAGCGGCTCGCTTGCTGTCATATTGTATTCGTTAAGTTTTGAAAGGCGCAAAATACCCTCGCCCTGAATCTCGATTCTGCCCTTATATTCGATTGTTTTTGGCAATTTTTTGATGGTGTTTACCTGCGCCGTAACCACTTCACCGACTACACCGTTGCCTCTCGTGGAAGCTTTGACGATTTTGCCGTTTTCGTACAAAATATTGAGCGTAAGACCATCGAATTTGTATTCGCAAGTGAGTTTGGGCAAATATCCGATCGCTTTTACGATGCGGTTACACCACTCGTAAAATTCCTCTTTGGACTGGCACTTGTCAAGGCTGTAAAGTCGCAAAAGGTGCTTTGATTGCTCGAATTTGCCTTTGGGTGCGCCGCCCACTCTGTGCGTGGGGCTTGTAGGCAAAGAATACCCTTCTTCTTGTTCGAGGGTTCTCAACTCGTCGTAGAGGCGGTCGTACTCGGCGTCCGAAACGACGGGCGCGTCTTCTTCGTAATACAATCTCGCCCACTCGTTGAGGGTTGCGATAAGTTCTTTCATTCTTGCAAGATTGTCCATATCTTCCTATTTGTTGCCTTAATTTCAAAAGGCATCCCGTTCAAACTTAACTTATAATCTTTATCTTGTCAATATTTGCATTTTGCATATAATGACTTTCGTACATCTAACCTCATTAATTGCGTTTTGTTATATCTCATTTGCAATTTACAGCAACTTTTACATTTCTTTTTCTGCCTATTATTCTCAATCAGTCGTTGTCGTTTTTGTCGATGACTTTGAGGTTTGCCGCCGCGATTGCGAGCGAGAATCTCTTTACGCCCAAGCCTTTAAACGCGATTGAAGCAATCTTATCCTCGCCGTCGCCGCTCGTTTGGATTATGATACCGCGACCGAACTTATTGTGTTCGACAATTGTGTCTTTTTTAAATTGCGAATAATCGACTTTCGAGGATTTTTTCGACGTTTCGAGAGTGGATTTTGAAAATCCGTTCGATAAATTTCTTTTAAACGCCGACGTTTGCGGATTGTTTACGCCGAGTTTTATGCGGTCATTGGCGTCGAATGTCGGCGAGGCATAATTTGAATTTGCATAGCGCATAGAGGATTTAAATCCGCTCATTTCGCCCACAAATCGGCTCTTTGGCAAATATTCGGTGCGTCCAAAACGATAGCGTTGACGAGCGTTTAGCACAAACAATTTCTTTTTTGCACGCGTTATAGCAACGTACATAAGCCGTCTTTCTTCCTCGACATCGCCCGCCGTAATCGCTCTTTGCGTGGGGAATATTCCGTCTTCGAGCGCAACAAGAAAAACATCGTCGAATTCAAGACCTTTAACAGCATGTATTGTTGCAATCGTAACGTAGTCGTCATTGTTCATCTCGTCAGTGTCCGAAACGAGAGAGACAGATTGCATAAACTCGGATATGCTCGCGCCGGTGTTGTCCTGCTCGAATTGCTGAACTGCAGACACGAGTTCTTCTATGTTTTCAAGACGGTTTGCGTCATCGGGTTCCTGACTTTGTGAAAGAGCGGCTTCGAGTCCGCTTCGACGAATGACATATTGCATAAATTCGACCGCCTGCATTTGCTTTGAAAACCGAACCAAATCCGTAGCGATTTGCGTAAACGGCGCAAGTTTTTTGGCGGTCGTCGGCGTAAGCCAATCGGGATTCAAAAGCACAGAAAACATAGTCACTGACCTTGCTTTTGCAACGTCTTGCAACTCCCCAACTGCCGTGTTGCCTATGCCGCGCTTTGGGTAGTTCACAACTCGCAAAATGCTGTCGTTGTCGCTCGGATTTATGGCAAGTCTGACATATGCCAACGCGTCTTTGATTTCCTTGCGTTCGTAGAATCTAAAACCGCCGAAAACCTTGTACGGTATACCGTGCAGATTGAATTCTTCTTCAAACTGACGAGTCACGGAGTTTGCACGCACTAAAACCGCTATATCTTTGTACTTTTCGCCGTTTCTATGCAAGGTATTTATTGTTCGAGCGACGTTTGTCGCCTCTTCACGATCGTTGTACGCCTCGTAATATTCGATAGAATCATCGTCTTTTATCTCACTCCAAAGAGTTTTTTCATTGCGATTTGAGTTGTTTTTAATGACGTTGTTCGCCGCTTTCAAAATGGACGTCGTACTGCGATAATTCTGTTCAAGTTTGTAGACCTTTGCATTCGGAAAATCCTTTGAAAAGTCAAGAATATTTTTGATTTCCGCGCCTCGCCAACTGTATATCGACTGGTCCTCGTCGCCCACGACAAAAAGATTTCCGTAGAGTTTGGAGAGCATTTTCACGATGTCGTATTGCAGTTTGTTGGTGTCTTGAAACTCGTCTACGCAGATGTATTTGAATCGTCTTTGGTATTTTTCCACAACGTCGGGACACTCTCGGAAAAGTTGCACTGTTTTGAGGAGCAAATCATCAAAATCCATGCAGTTGCTCTTTTTGAGTTCCTGCTCGTATTTCGAATATATTTGAAAGATGTTGTATGCGTCGTTATCATCGTTTTTTATTGCTTCGTAATAAACCTCGGGCGACATATCAAGAGTTTTTGCGCGCGAGATATGCCACAAATAATCCCCCTTGTTTTTCGGGTCTGCTTGCGGATAATCCTGCAAAATACGCTTAACTACCCTCTCGCTTTCGAGATCGGTGTAAATGGTAAAATCTTTGGAATACCCTATTCTATCTGCGTCGAATCGCAAAATACACGCACACATCGAGTGGAATGTGCTTGTCCACACGCTATGCGAGCCGAGATATTTTTCGATACGTTCTTTCATTTCGTTCGCTGCTTTGTTGGTAAAGGTGATTGCCAAAATATTGTACGGATCCACGCCGTTTTCGATGAGATGGCACACTCTTGCCGTAAGCACGCGAGTTTTTCCGCTTCCCGCGCCTGCGATAACCAAAACCGCGCCTTCGGTGTCGTTGACTGCGGCTTGTTGTTGGGGATTGAGGTTAAAGTTGTTCATAGCGAGCGCCTTTTGCGACTTACTGCCGCTTTTTAACTACAATCACTATACCACATATTGTGGCGTTTATCAATTTTTTAATGAAAATAGCACAAAATTCGTTTGAAAAATGCGCTTGTATTATTGATTTAATAAATCAAATATGATATTCTAGTAATATCATGGATTATAGAGGAGTTTTTTTGTACAAAAATTCTTCTGTTTCCACGCGGAGGAATTTATTTTTATGGTAAATTTTGATGAAATCGAGTTTCTTGAAAGCGAAATAGTGGACGATGACCCCACCGCCCCCGTTGGCACTTTAGTACATATAGGCGAGGACGGCAAACTCGAAACGATCGAGCAGAAACAAGACATTCAAGCAGTCGAATCCGATGTTCAGGACGAAACTCGCACCGACGAATCGGACGAAATCGTCGAAGTCGAAAATTCAGATAACGAACAAAACGAAATAGCGCAAACCCTGATGACTGACGTTCAAGACGAACCGCAAGCCGAAGAAACCGCACAACCCGAAGAAACGATTGAGGAAATTGCGAAATCCGAAGAAATAGAAGGATCTTCACAACCCGAATCTGTCGAACAATCGAAAGAAGTCGAAGAAGTGATCTATGTTGCAACCGAGGAAGCTGTGCAAGTTGCAGACGAATCCGCAGAAACAGTCGAAGCGGAATCCGCAAACGTTGTTTCAGACGAAACTGCGCAAGAAATCGCAACTCAAGCCGAAATCGTCGAAGAAACCTCACCTATTGAAGATAACTCAGCAGTAGATAGCGCAGTCGTCGAAGAATCTGCACAAGAAACCCAAAATATAAAAGCGGCTCAAGACGCAGTCGAAGCACCCGTTAAAAAGGCAAAAAAGCCGAGAAAACCTGCACAAAAGAAAGAAGTCGCGCCCATCGTTGTCAATGACAACGAACACCAAACTTCCCTCAACCTTAAAAACGGCAAGTCCGTAAACGAGGAATTGTTCGGAACGAGTTTCGAGATAGTGCAGCCGTCAAAAGCAAAGATCGTGTCAACCAAGAAGAAACAGGAAAAGGCGGAAGATTTATGGGCGGTTGCATCGGTTGCACAACCCAAGAAAGAAAAGCCTAACACAAAAGATAACTCTCAAGAAGAGGCGAAACCTGCCCAAAAGACTGCTACGAAGAAAGCGACGACAAAAGCCGTAGAGTCTGCGCCGAAAGCTGAAAAAGCCAAGACGCCCGCACCAAAAGCGGAAAACGAGGACATCAAACCCGCCCCAATGAAAACTGCTTCCAAAAAGTCAACAAAAGTTGAAAATATAAACAATACATCTACGGAGGAAACTAAAGTGGCAAAAGCAACGAAAGATGCCGCAACGGAAGAAAAAGCCGTGAAAGCGAGCAAGGCAACAGCAAAAGAAGCACCCGTAAAGGAAGAAAAGGCTCCCAAATCGGAAACCAAAACCGCAAAAGACGATGAAACCGTTATCGTAGAAGGCGAAGGCAAAACTCACGGCAAGTACGTCATCAAAAAGACTGACAAAGGCAACTTCGTTTTCAAACTTTATTCCTCAAATTACAGAGTCGTGGCAATCGGCGCACAAGCCTACACCACTCTCGGCGCGGCAAAAATCGGCATTCAAAGCGTAATCAACAACGCAGAGAAAGCACCCGTCGAAAATCAAACTTTGAAGAACTACGAAACATTGAAGTTCCCCAAATGGGAAATCTATCTCGACAAGAAAGGCGAATATCGTCTTCGCTTGTACGCAACCAACGGAAGCCTCATCGCAACCACCAATGACGGTTACGTTGACATCACCGGCGCAAAGAACGGCATTGCGGCAGTCGCAAGAGCGAGCAAGGGCTGCGCAATCGTGAGAAACGACAACCTCTGGTAATAAACGAAAAAAAACGATACAAAAAGGACGCATTATGCGTCCTTTTTTCCTTTCCCTTTGGCTTTTTATCTTTTGTTCATTTATGTCATTTATTTGCGTTTTTCGAGTGCAAAAATGCAAGTTTGTTTTTGAGCGCAAAAAAACATTCGTCGGGGTTCGTTAAGTCCTTCACCGCTTCTTCCATCGGACAACTTCCCGTGCCTTGTCTGTTGACAATCATATCGACGAGAGTGCCGTATTCGGCGTAAATTCCGTGTGTCTTGAGATAATCGCAAGCGGCTTCTGACATAACGCTTGCGTACACGGCTACGATACCGCTTTTGACAAACATCGAGGCGACCGCCTTGCCTACGATTGTGTCTGCGGCGCAAAAGCCTCTCAAATCGACTTTAGCGTCGATATAATCAACCATAGGCATTATTCCTCGTTTGGCAGACAAAAGCAGAATTTTCTCCTTACAGAGCGCAAGAGTATGCCCAGCGAGATTATTTTTGGCGTTTTGTAAATCTTTTGCGTTATACATATCGAAAAATTGCCTCAAATTACAACGTGCATTATTTGTTTGTTGTCGTCGACAACAAACAAAGTATATTTTATAAATCTATCAGTCAATAAGCAAATCGATTATACGTTCAATTATTGTCAGTCATGGGATTCGTCTTTGCTTTTGAGTATGAGCGAGCGAAGCGCGATGACGATTGCAGGCACGAGCAACGCTTGCGCGATAAGTCCGACGAAACCGCTTTGAATCTGCGACCATACGAGCGACGGTGTAAGTACGGTTACGTTTTGAAGCGCAACAACGAAAAGCATAAACACGCCCCTACCGCAAACTTCCGCAATCAAGACTGCGGGGAACGCCGCAAGCGCGTTCTTTGCGATGTATTTCGAGAACAAGCCCGAAACGCCGCCGAACACCGCCAACTCGACGACCATAAAAGGAAGTCTGGCAAGCATAGGCATAGGCGAAGAAAACGCGGAGGTAATGAGGAAACTCGCAACGGGCGAAAGCATACCGATTGCAACGCCGTACTTTGCGCCGAGAACGCAACCCGCAATAAGCACGGGCAAATACATCGGAAGCCAAGTCATACCGCCGGCCGCGCCGACGATGATGTGAACGAATTGCGGAAGTGCAACCGCAAGCGCGATAAGCGCAACGCCTATTGCGGATTTGACGGTAATTTTTGCCGAAAGACTCAAATTTTTGCTGTTAAGAATATTGTCAATCATAATCGCACCTCTTTATTGTTTGTCGAACGTTTGCGAAACGGTTTGAAGGAGATCCCTTATTTTGAGATGTTGCGGACAAATTTTTTCGCATTTGCCGCACTTTATGCAGTCGGAGGCTTTGCCGTGACCTTTGGTGTAAACCTCGTTGTAGTACCAATCCGAGTTCCAGTCCTTGTAAGCGTTCTTTGCGTTGAGGCAAGAGAACAAATCGGGAATAAGAATATGTTTGGGGCAACCGTCCGTGCAGTATCTGCACGCGGTGCAAGGCACGAGGTGCATAGACCTAAAAACGTCGCAAACCTTTTTTACAGCCTCTTGCTCGGATTCGTCGAGGGAAACAAAGTCTTTCATAAAGGAAAGATTGTCTTTCATTTGTTCCATATTGCTCATACCCGAAAGAACCATAAACACGTTGTCGAAGCCGGCGGCGAAACGGATTGCGTAACTTGCGGGACTACCGCCGTGCAAATCGTCGAGAATCTTCTTTGCGTCGGCGGGAAGATTGACGAGGTTTCCGCCCTTTACGGGTTCCATAACCACGACGGGTTTGTTGTGCTTTACGCAGACCTCATAGCATTTGCGGCTTTGAACGGCAACGTCGTCGAAATCAACGTAGTTGAGTTGAATTTGCACGAATTCGACGTCGGGATATTCGTTAAGAATCTCGTCGAGAACATCCGCTTTGTCGTGAAAAGACAAACCGACGTGCTTAATTTTGCCCTCTTTTTTGAGTTCAAACGCGGTTTCGTACGCTCTGCAACGCTTGAATTTTTCAAAAATCTCTTTCGATTGCGCGTGCATAAGGTAGAAATCGAAATACTCAACGCCGAGTATTTTGAGTTGGCTCTCGAAGAACGGGCGAATGTCCTCTTGCTTTGAAAAGAACGACGTCGTAAGTTTGTCGGCAAGCAGATATTCGCTTCTGTCGTGGCGTTTCACAAGGCAATTTGCGAGAGCGATTTCGCTTTTCCCGCCGAGGTAGCCGTGCGCGGTGTCGAAATAGTTGAAACCGTTGTCGATGAAATAGTCAACCATTTGCGAAGTTTGCGCTTCGTCAACCTCTTCGCCTATCATAGGCAAACGCATACAACCGAATCCAAAATTCTTTTTGACGTTATCAAAAAATTTCATATTCACCTCTCTACGATTTATTGTCACGTCGAATTGCAAATATAGCGGATTTGAAAAAATCGATTGCAAGTTGCAAAAGCCGTGCTACAATGTACTTACATACTAAAACTTAAAGTCAACTTTAAGTCAAGCAAAATTTTTAATCTCATGCAAAAATTATAACGAAACGAAAGGAAAATCGACTATGCCCTACACAATCGGCGAAATGGCAAAACAACTCGACCTTGCGTCCTCGACGCTCAGATACTACGACAAAGAAGGACTTTTGCCCTTCGTCGAACGCACGGACGGTGGCATACGCTCGTTCAAAGAGGACGACGTTGCGTGGCTAAAAACAATAGAGTGCCTCAAAAAAACGGGTATATCCATAAAGGACATAAAACAATTTATCGACTGGTGTATCGAGGGCGATTCCACCATCGACAAACGTCTCGAACTCATCAAAAAGCAAAAAGACGAGGTAAATTCACAAATCGAGAAACTCAAAGGCACTTTGGATATGCTCGACTACAAGCAATGGTATTACGAAAAGGCAAATGCGGCGGGAACGTGCGCCGTGCATACGAGTATGAAACAATCCGAAATTCCCGAAAAGTTCTTGAAATACCGCAAGAAATCCGACTGATTTTCAGCAAAAT
>CAVFCJ010000020.1:0-21808 GCA_963620965.1 bacterium | reverse complement strand
TGTCACCCATCTTTTCAAGATGGCTTGACAAATATTTTGGCGCAAACGTCCTGTCACAAACAAATCAGAGCATTTGTTTGTGACGTAAGGGGTTGCAACTTTGAGGCGGCTCGGCAGTTGCAACGACACAAGTTGATGCTCACAACGATTCCTCGTCGCTCTATGTTGTTCGGCTCCGCCTGTCTACGAGCAACGTTTGGGCGGCTGCGAAACCGAATAACTCGTTGTCATTCCGAGCGATAGCGTGGGAATCCAGCATAGCGAAATGCGGCTGTCGCCTTGATTCCTTCGTCGCAACGATGTTGCTCCTCTGAATGACAAGCGGATAAATTGAATATTCCGCAACCCAAACGATGTTTGGATATCATCGTGCAAAACCGCACGATTTCATCACAACGTAATATCATCGCCTTAGGCGATATCATTAACAAGAGTGCGCCAAACAGATGTATAACGCGGAAGAGGCATCCAAATGACAACCCTAATTTACTAATCGTAAATGAGTTGACAGGTGGATGCCTCTGACGAAGTTAGACGCTGTTTGGCGCACTCACATTTCTTCGGGAGCGGAAATGCCGAGCAACCCCAACCCACATTTTATCACGTTGCCCACCGCTTTGGTGAGTGCAAGACGTGCGTTGCGAGTGGGTGCATCGTCAACGAGTATGCGATGATCGATGTAGAAACGATTGAACTTTTCGGCAAGATCGACTATGTGACGAGTGACGTAACACGGCTCGCGAAGTTTTGCAGCAAGGCGTACGGAATCGCCAAAAGTGATGACGGATTTTATGACGTCGTAACCCTCGTCGGAAGTTATTGCGGATAAGTCGACGTTTGAATAATCGACATCGCCGCCCTTGCGAAGCGCGCTTGCGCAACGAGCGTAGGTATATTGAACGTAAGGTGCGGTTTCGCCGTCGAAATTAAGCACCTTGTCGTACGAGAATACGATGTCCTTTATGCGGTTGTTCCAAAGGGACGAGAACACAACCGCACCTACGCCGACGCTCTCTGCTATTTCGTCTTTGTTGGGTGCGTTCGGGTTCTTTTCCTCAATGATTTTTCTTGCTTTTTCAACCGCTTTGTCAAGCACTTCTTGAAGCCAGATTACACGTCCCGAACGCGTTGACATAGAGCCGTCTTCCATAGAAACCATGCCGTATGCTACGTGTTCCATATCGCCCGCACCCGCAAAATTCATTAGTTTAAGCACCTGAAACAGTTGTTTAAAGTGTAGATTTTGCTGATATGCGACAACGTAGAGGCATTTGTAGAAGTCGTACGTTTTCTTGCGATAATACGCCGCGGCGATGTCGCGCGTTGCGTAAAGAGTCGCGCCGTCCGCCTTGACCAAAAGACACGGGGGCATATCGTATGCGTCGAGGTTTACCACTTGTGCGCCGTCGCTTTCGACGAGCAAGTTTTTCTCTCTCAATATATCGAGACACGCTTCCATTTTGTCGTTGTAGAAACTCTCACCCGCGTAACTGTCGAACTTGATTTTCAAGCGGTCGTAAATCTTTCCGACGGCGGTCATCGTGACCTTTTTGAATACGTCAAAATACTTTGTCGCTTCCTCGTCGCCGTCCTCGATACGCTTAAACCAAGCGCGAGCCTCATCATCCATTTCGGGGTGTTCTTCCGCCTCTTTGTGATAGCGGACGTAAAGTTTGTTGAGGAAGTATTCGTCGTTTTGTGCCACTTCTTCGAGAGAGGACCATTTGCGAGTTGCGACGATGAGTTTTCCGAATTGCGTACCCCAGTCGCCGAGATGATTTATGCCGACGACCTTGTAGCCGAGATGTTCAAAAATACGATAGAGCGCGCCACCGATGACGGTCGTGCCGAGATGTCCGATGTGAAAAGGCTTTGCGATGTTGACCGAACTATAATCGATACAAATGGTTTTGCCTGCACCCTCGTCGCTTGCGCCGACGTTTTCGTCCGTCGCGCTTTCGAGAGCCTTTTTCGCAAGCGTGTTTCTGTCAAAAAACACGTTGAGATAGCCGCCCACAACCTCGACTTTTTCTACGAAATCGAGAGCCTGAACGTAAGGTAAAAGTTTATTTGCGATAACGGGCGGCGCAAGGCGCATAGTGCGTGCAAATTTGAAGCACGGCAAGCAAATATCGCCCATTTTCGCTTCTTTCGGCGTTTCGAGAGCAGATTCGACTTCTTGCGCCGAAAGACCTTCGACGGCAAGCGCATTTGTTAATTCTTTTTCAAACATAATAACTCCTAGTTTATTCCTCTACAAAAGTTTGACGGCGTGAACTTTAAAATCACACATCACCACTTCCCTTCGGGCTTTCCCCTATTGCTCAAACTTACGTCATTTCTTTGCAAGATTGCACATCGTTCGCAAGAGGGGAAGTCGGCACTCACATAGAAAAGTATCGTCCCTTTGTTATGCCACTGCGCTTTGTGCGCCAGGCAGTGGCCAACGGACTGCGCAGTCGCTTGTACTGTCCGTCAAGTTCGGCGCTCATAGGCTCGCCGCCTTGCGGCTCGTGTTCCGTCTGCGAATTAGCACATACCGTTAATGAGTACGCCTTGAATGAGTTTTCGTTTTAAGCACACTTTTTTAAGTGCGATATTTGGATGAAGAACAAGGAAGATGCGATTTTTGAACAACGAGCGTACTTAGGCGTACGTGACTTGTGAAAAAATCGTATCTAACGAAGTTATTCGCCAAATAGCGCGCTTAATTTGAGTGCGATATTGAGATGCAGAGCAAGGAAGATACTTTCGCACGGCAACCCTAATTTACTATGTGTAAATGAGTTGACTGGCGAGGATGTCTGACGATGCTATGCGCTCAATAGTGCCCTTAAAGTTAAACGTTGATGCGGAATAGCACAACATCATTATCCTGCATCACATAATCCTTCCCTTCACTGCGCACCTTGCCGCGCTCTTTGGCTATATTGAACGAGCCACAGTCGAGAAGAGTTTGATAATCGACGATTTCGGCACGAATGAAGCCGCGCTCGAAGTCGCTGTGAATTTTGCCTGCGGCTTGGGGGGCTTTTGTGCCTTTAACGATTGTCCAAGCACGCGTTTCTTTTTCACCGGCGGTGAGATAGCTGATGAGTCCCAAAAGTTTGTAGGACGCTTTGACGAGGCGGTCGAGTCCGCTCTCTTTGAGTCCGTAATCTTCCATAAACATTGCGCGGTCGTCGTCGGAAAGTTCGCTCAAATCTTCTTCGAGTTTGGCGCAAAGCACGATTGCTTCGGTGTTTTCCTCTTTGGCGATACGCTCGACTTCACCGGTGTACGCATTGCCGTTGATTCCTGCTTCGTCGGTGTTTGCAACGTAAATGACGGGTTTGGACGTGAGCAAAAATTGTTCATCAACAAAGCGTTTGAAGTCTTCGTCCATATCGAGATTGCGAAGGGGTTTGCCACTTTCAAGCCACTTTTGCATTATCACGAGGCGATCTACGTCCTCTTGATATTTCTTGTCCGCCTTCACCTTGACTTGCGCCGAAGCCATACGGCGTTCGAGGGTTTCCATATCGGCAAAAATAAGTTCAAAATTGATCGTTTCGATGTCTCTTTGCGGATTGACCGACCCGTCAACGTGCGTTATATTCGCGTCGTCGAAACAGCGAACGACGTGTACGATTGCGTCCACTTCCCTTATGTGCGAAAGGAATTTGTTGCCGAGTCCTTCGCCTTTGCTGGCGCCCTTGACAAGACCCGCGATGTCCACGAATTCAAGCGAAGTCGGGGTGATTTTTTTGCTGTCGTAAAGAGCGGCGAGCTTTTCAAGTCGTTCGTCGGGAACGGCAACTACGCCTACGTTTGGTTCTATCGTGCAGAACGGATAATTTGCCGCTTGCGCGCCCGCCTTTGTGATCGCATTGAAAAGCGTACTCTTGCCCACGTTTGGCAAACCTACGACACCGAGTTTCATATTTCTACCTCTTGCACGTTCTCGCGTGCGAATCTCTTTAATATAATAATTTAGTATAAACGAAAATACAAATCGTGTAAAGGAAAAACGAAAACAAGGGGTAAAAACAATATGGAAATATGGGAAGCGGTGGTGCTCGGTTTGGCACAAGGGTTGAGCGAATTTCTGCCCATATCGTCGTCGGGACATCTGCTAATTTTGGAAAAATTCGGAATCGGACAAGAAAACTTGTTCTTCAACATAATGCTACACGTCGGCACGCTCTTTGCCGTGCTTATCGCCCTTAGAAAAACTTGGATTCCGCTTTTGCTGTTTCCTTTTTCGAAAAAGAAAAAATCACAAAGCAGCAATCTCGAAATCCAAACCGTTTTCGGCGGATTGTCCGCATGCGAAGTCGACGACTACATCATGCTTGCGTGCCTGCCGACAGTTGCGCTCGCATTCGTGTTCGAACTGCTTGCACCGTCACTTTTAGGCGGCAAACTTTTGGGGTGCGATTTTGTGTTGACCGCATTATTTTTATATCTCGGCGAAAACTTCAAATCAACAAAATCAACACTTCTTACACCAAAAACGAGCATATTAACAGGCGTTTTGCAAGGTATTGCAATTTTGCCCGGCGTGTCGAGAAGCGGCGCAACGATATCCGCTCTAACTCTTCAAGGTGTTGACAAAAAGGCGGCGGCAACCTTTTCTTTTCTGCTGTCAATCCCCATAATTATAGGCTCTGCTCTTTACGAAAGCCTAGATTTAATCACGGGAAAAGCGACACTTTCAATCTCTGCCGCCGCCGTTATCGTCGGTATGTTTGCCGCGTTTTTGTCGGGACTTGCTGCAATCAAATTCTTTCTGAAACTAATTGAAAAACACTCTATGGCAGGCTTTATCGCATACACTTTATTGCTCGGAATCTCGGTGAGCATCTGTCCGTTTTTCATTTAAATTCGATGACGGATTTACTGTAACACAAAAGTAAAAAGTGAACAAGAATTTGAATTAATAATGAATAGTGAATAATTGAGGACGGGACATCCACACCCGAATTATATAAGCAGGAACATCAAACAGTGTGAAATAAAGAACAAGGAAACGCCCTTTTGCAATTCACTCGGCGTTTGACAAACACAGTGCTAAATCGATGCATAACGCGAAAGCACCCCTTGAATGACAACCCTAATTTACTAAAGCGTAAATGAGTTGACAGGCAAGGGGCGCCGACAAAGTTAGGCGCGATTTAGCGCTGTTTGATTGAGAGGTGGATGTTCATAAACTCAATAGACAAAACCCCCACCGTATCGTTTTCGGTCAATGTAAAGACGCCGAACGGCGCAGTTTGCGGATTGTCTTTAACCTTGTAGCCGAGATAAATGGCGCGGAAGTGCGTTCCGTCGGACGCGGTCAAGTCGCGAAGGGCGTATTGCGTGTCAAGAGTGAGGCGAAGAACTGTGTCTTGCGGTATGGCCTCGAGAAGGTCTGCCGGAAGCGCCATATTGTCGCCGACGTACTTGACTGCCGCTTTGACTTTTTCATTTTGAAGATCGAGGCCTTCGATGTTGAATCCAAGGCTGTGCTTAATGAGTCCGAGCGCACCTTGCAGGTCGTACTCTTCAAGTTTTTGCGTGAATCCCGGGAACATCGGTTCGACATAATTGTCAACGCTTGTCTTTACATCAAAACTCGCAAGCGCGGATGAGAGGTCTATTCCCAAATAATTGAGCAAACCGGTTATGTTTTTGAACAATCCCGCTTTGGTTTGGATTTGCATATGCATAGTGCCGTCGGTTTTAAACTCAAAATATGTGTTGTCGGTGTCGATTGCCGCTTTGACGATAATTTCGACGAGTTTTTTGTTCATTCCCATCATATTGAGGTTGTCGTAATCGACGTCGAAGCGAGTGTTTTGTGCAAAAACCGAATCGTCTACTTTTTCATCGCAGGCGCAGAATGCAAACAAACAGGAGGAAAGCAAAGCGAGTGCGAGTGCTATCGTGAAAATTCTCATAATGGATTTTTTCATTGCGTCTCCCTCCTTATCAATAGTTGACAGGGACGTAACCGTCCGTTTTGTCAAAATACGCTCTCGTAGTTGCGTAATAGGTGTCCGCGCCGTTCACCGCGTCTTTTGCGGCTTGAAGGTCGAATCCTTGAACTCCCGAATAGATTCTATCTAGTTGATCGCACTTGATCGCCTTGTATTTGGCAAGAGCATCGCTATTTGCAATGCCAAGTTGTTCGAGCAATTTTTGAGTTTCTTCGGCTATCACCGCGTGTCCGAAGTTGGACGGGTGCGTAAAGTCTTGGTAAATGAGCGAGCGGCCGAGGCCCGTTGCGGACAAGTCTACCATGCCGTTTTTGACGTCGGTTTTGGTTATGTCGTCAAATGCCTTGCAGATGTCGAGGGTATACACCGTGCTGTCGGGGTGATTCTCGTTGTACTCGTCAAGCATACCGTTGAGATGGCGTTCGAGAAGTTTACCTGCAAGGTCTCTCACCTTTGCGATTGTGTCGTAGCCCTTTTCTGCAAGAGCCTGATACTCCCATTTAGTGAGAAGAGTCGTGCCCTCGTAAACGGGGTTGTACACCTTTTGGAAGATTATTTTTGCCGTGGGGTTGAGTTCGCGAAGCTTTGCAACGATGTCAACGATGTTTTGATACGTGGGCGGGAAATTGAATTTGGGATCTGCCATATACGGATTTTCGCCGTCGGAACGATCGCCGAAACTGATTGTTTCACCGTCGCCCGACCATACGGACGGACGGACGTTTTCAAGCGTTCCGCCGTCGTGCAAATATTCAAAAAGCGACTTGTCGTCGGCGTAATAGGCTTTGAGTTCTTCCCTCGTCGCCTCGTCGGTTTCGCGATCGAAGCAGGATTGATACCAACTTTCGGGACTGCCCGCCTCGATTCCTGCGCGTTCGTCCGCCATTTCAAGCATCAACGAGCCCAAACTGTATTGCAACGCGTTGTTGCCGAGAACGGAAATATGTATAACGTCCGCCTCAACGATGTGCGTGCGAATGAGTGTCGCTTTTTCTGTGGGACGCGAAATAACTTCAAGCAAGCCCTCTCCCGATTTGTCCACCATGTTGCCGGAAGTGAGATGTCCCGACATAGAGTGATTGTAATAGTTGTAGCCGTTGGTTTTGCCGACTATGGCGTAATAGCCGTAGTTGTCGCGCTCGCTTACGGGCGATGCCCCTATCAATGCTTCCGCGATGGAATCGCCCAAAAATACAATATTGAGTTTTCCGTCGGCGGGATTTGAATCGTCCGGCTTTTCGTTGCAAGCCGCAAAAGACACGGCGGTGAGCGCAACCAAAGCCACAACGATGAAAATGGTCAAAACTTTCTTCATAATTGCCCCCTATACGCATTTGCACGGGAATCCGTACACTTGTATAGTTTATACGAAAAAAACGAAAAAGTAAATATGGAAATTAAATTAATAATTAATAATGAATAATTAATAATTGTGGGCGGGACACCCACACCCGATTTGAAAGTTTTATTATTTTGCAAGTCACGTTTGTCAAACTGCGTTAAATCGATGCATAACGCGAAAGCACCCCTTGGATGACAACCCTAATTAAAAGACCGCAATATAAAACCTCGATATTGAGATGAAGAACAAGAAAGAGGCATCCGAATGGCAACCCTAATTTACTATGCGTAAATGAGTTGACAAGCGGATGCCTCTGCCGCAGTTATTCGCTCAATAGCGAGGTTTTACAAAGGTGATTGAGGATATGCGCTGCTCCACCAAAGGCCTATCCGCCCTATTCGTCGGCACACTCGCTATGCGGTCAACGACGTCCATACCTTCGATGACTTTGCCGAATGCGGCGTATTGTCCGTCGAGAAATTTTGCGTCGGCGTGACAAATGAAAAATTGAGAGGAAGCGGAATTGTAAAATTGCGAACGTGCCATAGAAATGACGCCCCTTTCGTGCGAAATAGGATTATTTATGCCGTTGGCGCGGAACTCGCCTTTTACGGTTTCCTTGCTGCCGCCCATACCCGTACCTTGCGGGTCGCCGCCTTGAATCATAAATCCGGAAATTACTCTGTGGAAAATAAGTCCGTCGTAGAAGCGTTGCTTAACGAGTTTTTGGAAATTCTTTACGGTGAGCGGCGCGGATTTTTCATCGAGTTCAACGATGATTTTACCGCCGTCCGACATCTCTATCTGAACGGTATTCGTTGTTTCGTTTGTTTGAATATATGCCATAAAACACCTCTTTATATGTTCGTTTCGTATATGTAAACCGTCGTTTCGGTTACAAACTGTTTTTCGCAATCACGGTTGCGACTGCCTTTGCGCTTGAAAACGCCCATTGCAAATTGTAACCGCCCGAATCGCCGTCCACGTCGAGCGCCTCACCTATTGCGTATGCGTTTTTTGCTTTAAGCGACATAAGGTCATCATCAAATTCTTTGACGTTCAAGCCTCCCGACATCGCTTGCGCAAGCGACGCATCGCCAAGACCTTCTATTGTGAATTTATAATTTTTTATCGCATTTGCAAGCGCACCGATTTTGCCTTGAGCGGAGTCATTTGCCTCGCAACCCGCCGCCCAGATTACCCTCTCTTGCACGCGACTGTGGAACGTGCCCAAAAGCAATTCGCCGACGGTGTAGCCGTTATTGCGCTTGGTCAAAATTTCTTCGACTTCCGCTTTTGAGTATTCGGGCATAAAATCAACGGTGAGCATATCGCCTATTTTGGCCCTGCCCCTTGCAATCTCGGTCGAGAGATTGAACGCTGCGATTCCGCTCACACCGAAATCCTTGAAAAGCACTTCACCCGTTTCATAACGATAGCCTATACGCACGCCCGCCTTGACCCTTACGCCTTGCAAACCTTTGAGCGGTTCTTTGTTGGTTTTTATGGGAACGAGAGACGGCGTCATCGGGCGCACGGTGTGTCCGAGAGACGTGTAAAGGGACGTGCTATCCTTGCCGAAAGTGGCAGGAGAACCCGTTGCAAGCACTACGTTTGTTGCCGTATATGAAAACGATTGGTTGGGTTTGTCGTCGTTTTTAACAACGCCGCTTACGTTGAATACATCATTGAATTGCTCTATGAAGTTTGCAAAATGCGACGTAAAAACTTGCACGTTGTTGCGCTCTACCGCTCGGCGCAATACGTCGAGTACGGTTGCCGCGCTTTCGCTGTACGGATACACGCGTTTGTCGACGACTTTGGTGATAAGTCCTGCCTTTTCAAACGTCGCTATGGTATCGTGCGCGTCGAATCGATCGAGAAAACTCTCGACGAAACTCGGCTTGTTGTAATGCACGATGTTCATATCGAGGTTGGTGAGATTGCACTTGCCGTTCCCCGTCGCAAGCAATTTTTTGCCAACGCGGTCGTTGCTTTCCAAAATCGCAACTTTGAGCATAGGTGAAAGTTGGCTTGCCAAAAACAAACCGCTTGCTCCACCGCCTATAATTATGACGTCAAATTTTTGCGTATTCATATTCTTACTTTACCATATATACGATTGAAAATCAATTTCAAAATATTGCGCCGCCTCTCTTTTCGCATTATAGAATAAAAGCGGATTCTTTGTGAAAAAATTTCGTCACGCAAAATACTTTTCAACGATGTCGAATATATCGTCAATTCTCTTTGCCTTGCCTATTTCCACTCTGACCGCCTTTGCGTCACGACCGCCCTTTGCGTAGTAGCAAAGTTGAAGTTTCATAACGTTTGCGACGGTGAAATCGCACATATACTTGCGAAGCACTGCGATATGCTCGTAAATATCGGCTTTCACGTCGTGCGCGCCGGCGCCGCTGTTAAGCTGTGAAAAAATCCACGGTCTGCCGAGCGCGCCTCTGCCTATCATAAATCCGTCCGCACCGGTAAGGTCGCGCACTTTGGCAAGGCTTTGAAGGTCTGTTATGTCACCGTTCGCAATGACGGGGATATCAAGCGATTCCTTGACGGCTTTGGTTATCGTATGATCGGCTTCGCCGCTGTAAAACTGCTCTCTGTATCGAGGGTGAACGCACACCGCGCTTGCGCCGCCCTTTTGAGCGGCAAGCGCACATTCGACCGCAACGGGTTTGTCCGATTCAACGCCCGCGCGCATTTTTACGGTCACTGGACGTTTTGCCCCCTCTTTGACCGCTTGCACGATTTCGGTTATCAAATCGGGACTTTTCATAAGCGCGCTTCCGTCGCCGTTGTTAAACACTTTTTTGACGGGGCAGCCCATATTTATATCCACGATTTCAAACTTTGCTAGACGCTCATCCTTTGCTGCTTTGTACATAAACTCGGGGTCGCTTCCGAAAAGTTGCACGGCGCACGGCGAGGAATAATCCTCTCTTGCAAGCAACTCTTGCGTACCCTTGTTGCCGTAGCAAAGTCCTTTTGCGCTGACGAGTTCGGTGTATGTAAGTCCTGCGCCGTACTTTGCGCACATATGCCGAAAACCGACTTCGGAAAAGCCGGCTATGGGCGCAAACACGATGTCGCTTTCAAGTTGTACGTCGCCTATTTTAAGTTGCATAATGCGGTGTTTATCAGTACAAAATCAACACGTAAACGCTTTGTTTTGCGATTATGTGTGGATCGTATGAGTTTGATTTTTGTGGTTACATCCTTTCGTTTTCTTGTTTTTCGCGCTCTTTGACTTTGTTCCAAATCGCGTCGAGTTCGTCGAGCGTGCAGTCTTTCATTTCTCTGCCGCTTGCCTTGACTTCTCTCTCGACGGCGGAAAATCTGCGCATAAATTTCTTGTTCGCCTCGCGCAAAGCAAGTTCGGGTTCGACCTTGTAAAAGCGCAATGCGTTGACGACGGCAAAGAGCAAATCGCCGCCTTCTTCCGTTCTGTGCGCGTCGTCGGCGTTTTTGAGTTCCTCGGTTTCTTCGGCGATTTTTTGATATGCGCCGTTCACGTCGTCCCAATCAAAACCGACCTTTTGGGCATACTTTTGTATCTTCTCCGCATAGAGCAACGCGGGGAAATTTTTGGGTACTCTGTCCATTTGGTCGGAAGCGGATTTGTAATGTTTTTCTTTCTTCTTCGCCGCTTCCCAGAATACGAGCGCTTCGTCGGCATTGGATGCATGATTGCTTCCGAATATATGCGTGTGACGGTCGATGAGTTTTCTGCAAAGACCGGTGATTACGTCCATATAACTGAACTCGCCCTCTTTTTGCGCTATCTCGGCATGGAACACCGCTTGCATAAGCACGTCGCCGCATTCCTCTTTCATCGCCGCAACGTCTTTTTGGTCGATTGCGTCAACGAGTTCATAGGCTTCTTCAATGAGGTTTATGCGTATGCTCTCGTGCGTTTGCGCCCTATCCCACTCGCAGCCGTCGTCGGCGCGAAGTCTGTGCATAATCTGTTCCAAATCCGAAAAATCGAATCTCTTGCTATCAACGAGCGATACGGACGGTGCGATTATCACGTCCTCGTCGCCTTTTATTTCGGACACGGAAATCGTTTTGTCCTCGCCGTCCTTTTCTACGGTGAGTTCAACCTCGCCGTACACGTCAAGAAGTTTTGACTTGACCTTTTCTGCGTTGTCTGCGTCGATGCCGTCAATCACGAGCGGTATGCGCTTGTTGAAAAAAACCGTAGACAAGAAATCTGCGGCTATGTAACGCTGATACGAGCCTTTGAGAATGTCATCGAGTTTCATTGTCGTACTCCCAAAATCTTATTTTCCTATGCAACGCCCAAAGCAATTTTTTGAGCGGAAGATGCGGGATATCGTCTTTGCCGACGAGGTTGAATAGGAACGCGAGCCAGACGTACACCGCCGCGCAGACCGCGAATCCGACCGCCAGCGAGGCGATATCGTTTTTGATAAACGAGCCGACTGCGATTCCGCACAGTGCCATTATAACACCCGAAAGCAGATTTAGACCAACATTTTTTTCAAGTCGAAGTCCGCATATTTTGTAATAGGATACGAGAGTGCAAAAATATGCGACGACGGGAAGCGCGAGCGAGGCGATTGCCGCGCCGTTTATTCCGATATACATTGTAAGAACAACGTCTAGCAAGATTTTGACGATTATGCCCGCGATAAGACTGAAAACGGCGTATTTTGTTTTGTCCACCGCTTGCAAAAGGGAAACATATATCTGCATAACCGACAAAAACACGACGTTTGCCGCGGTTATGCGAAGCACGTTTACGGCGACTACGGTGTTTTGCTCGGAAAGCGCGGGATAGAGTGCGCCGATAATGTTTCTTGCAAACACTGCAAGATAAAACGCGAACGGTATGCCCAAAAGATAGGCTAGGCGCACGCAAAGACTGCTTTTTAACATAACGCCGTCGATATCTCTCGTCGCTCTCGACGCCGACACCGACGGAACAACCGCAACCGCAAGCGACATAATCGCAACGACAGGCATATTTATCATCGAATTTACAGGGCCCGATATTATGCCGTACTGCGCCGTCGCAACACTCTGTTCGAGTCCGAACGCTTTGAGCATATTGACGATGATTATACTGTCGAAAAAGTTTGCAAGCGGCATAAGCGCGGCAACCGCCGCAATTGGAAGTGCAACTCTCAACATTCCTTTTAGTTCGCCCCTCGACACCTTTTCAAATCTTGATTTTTTGCCAAAGCGCAAACTTCGCAAGGCGTTATCACTGTTTTTGCTACCTTGCGCACTCGCTTCGCTTTGCAAAACGTTATATTCTCTGCCCGACGGCAAAGCGTAGCCTTGCAACGAAACTTGTGCAAGTCTCTCTTTCTTTTCATTTTTAGAGCGGAAAAGATAGGTTGCACCCATATACGCCGCCGTAACGATTTCGCTTGCCGTAACACCGAAAAGTGCACCACATACAGCGTATATCACGCCTCTTTTTGCAAGCGCATACGACGCGCCTATTCCAACGGCGAGTTTTACGATTTGCTCGACGACGTTTGAGAGCGCAGTGGGAAGCATATACATCTGCCCTTGAAAGTATCCTCTAAAACCCGATATTAAGCACACGAAAGTTATCGCCGGCGCGATAATCAGAAATCCGAATCGAGTGTCGGCGTTGCTTTTGGCAAGCACGTCGGAAAGCGCGCCCATAAGCAAGCCAAACGCAAGCCCCAAAACCACAAGCGCGCACATCGCGACGGCAAAATACTTTTTGACGTTTTCGCCGAGCGCGCGTTTTTCGGCAACAGTGCGAGAGAGTGACGTGGGAATGCCTGCCGTCGCAAGCACCATAAACAGCGCATATACGGGAAAAACAAGTTGGTACATTCCCATACCTTCCGCGCCGAGAACGTTGGTGAGCGGAATGCGATAGAGTGCGCCGAGCATTTTTGCAACGACGCTGCCCACAAGCAAAACCGCCGCGCCCGAAAACATACGTTTTTTGTTTTTTGCCGTCTTCCTCATTCCGTCAACGACGCCGAAATAAGGTCGGCGCAAAAACGCAAATAGTCCTTGTCGGAATCTTTGGGGGATTCGTCTTTCATAAGCATAATCGCGCCCACGAGGTCGCCGCCCGCAACGACGGGTTGAACGATGGCGCAATCGCAAGGACAGTCCACATTGTCGAACGCATTTGAAAGCGCCGACTTATCGAGCGTTTCTTCCTTTCGTCTTCTTATTCTGTTTGAGAGTGCGTCTGATATTTTCGCGCCTTGAAATTGCTTTTTGTTTTTACCTTCAGCAACGACCACTTCGTTTGCGCTCACCGCAACCGCGTCGCAATCCTTTGCCTCTGCAAGCGCTTTGATAATCGCTTTGCAGGAGGGCAACACGCTTTGAAAACCGCTGTATCTTTTGAGAGTCAAACCCTCGTCGTTTGCGGATATTTCCATTTCGTCGCCGACTTGAAGTCGCATTGTCTTTCGCATTTCTTTGGGAATTACGATTCGACCGAGTTCGTCTATTCTTCTTACGATTCCAACTGCCATAAAGCCTCCGTTTCACATAGTATAAGTCAAACTTACGCTTATATTCTCTCAAAGGAATTTTTTGTAATAAAACGCAAAACGCGCGCTTTATGCGTGCGTTTCGACAAAGTAAAGTGCCTTTTCTGTTGATTTACAAACAATTCATTTTACCCGATATCAGACGTAAAATTGCTTCGGCTTGGGTTTTTCAATCACTCTTTCAAGCACAAAAGAGGTGTAGTCCACTTCCTCGATAAAGTCGCGCGGAAGATATTTAACGCGGTTGAATCTTTCAAAATGCTTGTAGTGCGTTGGAAGTGTCACGGGGGTTGCGACATCCACTTTGTAGGATATCTCTTGCAACATCTTTTGAAAGTTCGACGGCGTGAGCGAAAGTTCGCTCTCGTAAATCACGTCTCGCAAAATCTTGTCGCTTTTCATAACTTTTGCCCAGATTTTCATCAGTATTCCTCTACTATTTCACCAAAATAAAACGTATGCAAATCCTTTTGCGGATACCATTTTTCAACGTCTTTCAAGTCCATATTCGCCATAGGCACGACGCCGATAACCTTGCACTCGAGGTACCTTTGACAGTCGCCCACGACGTAGACGTCCACTCTTTTTGCCTTGATTTTTTCAAGGGAACCTTCCGCCCACTTGTCGTATTCGCGACCGCTTTTCGTGCCGCAAAATCTGATTGCGGAAAGCATTTCGCCTTGCCTAGGAACGCTCACCGTAAACGTTGCGAGTTTGTCGATAAAAACTTTTGTGAAACGACTGTCTCTCACCGGCGCAACGAAAACCTTTTTGCCCCACATAACGCCGACCGTTCCCCAACTTATCGTCATAACGTTGTCGCCCGAACAAAGAAACGCGCCCGTATTGAACGCCGTGTTCAGGCAAGATAATTCGTCGAATCTGTGCATTGTTTTTCCTCTTGAAGTCTATTATATGCGGATTTTCAAAACAAAGTCAAAACATACGATAAAATGTTTTCGAGCGATGTTTTTCGATTGCGTTTTCTTTTTGGTTATGATAACATACTTTCGATGGTGTCGGCAATACCCATCAATAAAAAAAACCGAGGTGTATTTTGAAAAAATCTCTTGTTTATATGGCAAGAGCGGCTGTCATTGCCGCTTTGTACTTTGCCTTGTCTGTAGCATTTAGCGCAATAGCGTTCGGTCCGGTGCAATTCCGCATATCCGAAATTCTCGTATTGCTTCCTCTCATCTTCCCCGAAGCGATCCCCGGACTTGCGATAGGTTGTTTTTTCACCAATTTTTTCTTCTCTCCTTTCGGTGTATTCGATATGGTTTTAGGCACGCTTGCAACGCTCATCGGTGCGGTGGGAACTTATCTTTTGCGCCGCCGCCCCATACTTGCGACGCTTCCGCCTATAATTGCGAACACGCTTCTCGTTCCCCTCATATTCGTGCTTAACGACGCGTCCACAATCTACTATATCGCGATGTTCGAGATACTCGCCTCGCAAATCATAACTTGTATCGTTTTGGGATTGCCCTTCACGTTTGCGCTTAAAAAAGCGATGATTGCGGCGCATATCACGCTTCCCCACTCCTCGAAGTACGACACCGCTCCTTATCGCCGTATATTGCCGTGCGAAAACGAGGATGGGGATTGAATATTTTATATTGCATATTGCCAAACATTATAAAAAGAGCCTTGCAAACGCGAGGCTCTTTTCGTTTAGTTTTTTTGTGATTTTTCGGTTTTATAAACCCGTATATTCGTTTTTCAAACGGTTTATTTCGTTTTCAAACGCTTTTATTTTGCAAGCGGCGTGTAGAACACTTTGCCCGCGTAGGGTTTGAGCGTATCGCCGAACTGCTCGTCGTACACCGAAAGAATTTCGGTTGCGCCGCTCGGAATATACTTCTTGACGCGCGAGGCTTTGACGGGCTTTTTGCTGAGGTTGATGACGACGGTGAGTTTACTCTTGCCATCCTCTACAATCTTGTCGTAGACGAAAAGTTGTCTGTCGTTTGGCAAATACAACTTGAACTCGCCGTAAACCGCCGTATCCTTGTACTCTTTGCGCAGCGCCATTGCCTTTTGATAGAAATACCAAATTGAATTTTCGTCCTGCATAGCCTTTTCGACGTTGACTTCGGGATAATTCGGGTTGACGGTGTACCACGGCTCGACGGTCGAGAATCCCGCATTTTTATTTCCGTTCCATTGCACAGGCGTGCGAGCGCAGTCGCGAGCGGCGGTGTGGGCAACTTTGAGAATGTGTTTTTCGCTGAAACCGAACTTTTTCATAAGGTCGCGCACGCAGAACGTCGAAACGTCCTTAAATTGCGCCCACGGGTCGCTTCCCTTCGGATATTTGTCGAAGTAAAGCGCGGTCATACCAATTTCTTGTCCTTGATAGACGAAGTGCGTGCCCGAAAGGAACGTGTATGCCATACAAAGAGCCTTGCCGCTTTCCACCCTGTACTCCTCGCTGCCGTATCTCGAAATGATACGCGCGTGATCGTGGTTTTCGAGGTAATTCGCATTCCACGCTCTGTGGTAGAGTTTGGTTTGCCACTCATTGAACGTCTTTTTGAGTTTGGGAAGACTGAACGGCGTATGCACCCATTCGATGATTATGCAGTCCGCGTTCATATGTTGGAAGGAAATCATCATATCGAGTTCTTTCTTGTTCTCGTTGACGTATGTGAGCGCGGTTTTGGTGTTCATAAGCGGTGCTTCGCCCACTTGGAATGCGTCGTACTGTTCGATAACCTTGCGGTATTCTTGCAAATATTCGTGGATATGCGGACCGTTGTTGTAGTGTTCCATACCCCTTGAAGCAGGCATAATCCAGTTGCCGTTGGGCAGTCCTTCCACCTTACTGATTTGAGTGATGACGTCCTCGCGGAATCCGTCTACGCCCATATCCAGCCAAAATCTCATAACATCTTTGACAGCCTCTCTGACTTTCGGATTGTCGTGATTGAGGTCGGGCTGTTCTTTGGCGTAGAGGTGAAGATAGAACTCGCCTCTTTGCTCGTTGTATTCCCACGCAGACCCGGGGAAAGTGGACATCCAGTTGTTGGGGACTTTCTTTCCGTCCTTACCTCTGCCTTTGCGCCAAATGTAAAAGTCGGTGTACGGCTCGACTTTAGCGCAACTCTTTTTAAACCAGTCGTGTTGATCGGACGTGTGGTTGATAACCAAGTCCATAATCACGCGCATACCGAGTGCGTGCGCCTTTTCGAGCACTTGCTTGAACTCGTCGAGCGTGCCGTATTCGGGATTGATATTCTTGTAATCGGCGATGTCGTAGCCGTAGTCCGCTTGCGGCGAAACGTACAGGGGCGAGAACCAAATCGCGTCGCTTCCAAGGCTCTTTATGTATTCGAGTTTTGAAAACACGCCGTTAAGGTCGCCTATTCCGTCATCGTTACCGTCGCAAAAAGAGCGCGGCCAAATCTGGTAAACTGACATCTCTTTGAACCATTTTCTTTCTTCCATAATTATCACCCATTAAGCAAAAACGAGGGTTTAAGCCTCGTTTTTGCAATTATAAACGTTAGTTTTCGCTATTTTCGGTCGTTTCTGTCGTTTCTGCGGATTCTTGCGTTTGTTCGCTTGCGCCGTTTTCCTTAACGATTACGTTGCCGTCCTCGTCGTATTCGACTTCTTCTTCCTCGTCTTCGTGCGGCGTGAGTGCGATTGCCATAACTTTGAACTTGTTGTCTTTAAGCTTCATAATGCGCACGCCTTGCGTCGCTCTACCTATCTTACTGATTTCGTCGGCTTGAACTCTGATGATTACGCCGCTGTCGGTTATCATCATAACGTCGGTGTCGGCGGGTATGACTTTGAGGCTTACGAGCGTGCCCGTCTTGTCGTTGAACGTACCTGCCTTGACGCCCTTGCCCGCTCTGTTTTGAATGGGATAATCGTCAATGCTCGAACGCTTGCCGTAGCCGTTGGACGTTACGGTGAGGATTTCGTCGCCGGGGTGTATCACGTCGAACGCCACGAGGGTCGTATCGCCCGAAATGTTCATCGCCTTGACGCCCATTGCCGTTCTGCCTACGGGGCGCACGTCGTTCTCGTTGAAGTGGATACTCATACCTTGGCTCGACGCAACCAAAATCTCGTCGTTGCCGCTCGTGATAACCGCGCCGATAAGTTCGTCGTCATCGTTGAACTTGATTGCTATCTTGCCGTTACGCTTGATTGAATCGTATTCTTCGAGAGGCGTCTTTTTGATAAGACCTTTCTTGGTTGCGAGCATAAGGAACTTGTCCGCTCTCTCTTCGGGCATTTGCAAGAATGCCTGAATCTTCTCGCCTTGTTCGAGTTGCAAGAGGTTTACCGCCGCTCTGCCGCGCGCGTTGCGAGTCGCTTCGGGAATCTCGTACGCTTTGAGGGTGAACACTTTGCCTCTGTTGGTGAAGAACATAATTCTCTCGTGTGTATTCGATGTGAATATTCTTTCCACGAAGTCTTCGTCCTTCGCCTTGTGCGCCGTGATACCCATACCGCCTCTGTGTTGAGCCTTGTACTCAGAAACAGGCATACGTTTGATATAACCGCCGTGAGTCATAGAGATGACCACGTCTTCTTTTTCGATGAGGTCTTCGATGTCGATGTCGCCGTAATCGTAAGTGAGTTCGCTCATTCTCGGCGTGTTGTATTGCGCCTTGATTTCACTCATTTCCTTGACGATGATGTTCTTGACTTCCTCATCACTTGAAAGAACCGTATTGAAATATGCGATTTGCTTGTCGAGGTCTTCGAGTTCTGCGTTGATTTTTTCGACTTCGAGCCCCGTCAAACGTTGCAAACGCATATCGAGGATTGCCGCCGCCTGCTTGTCGCTAAGTCCGTAGTTCTCGATGAGTTTTGCGATTGCGTCTTGTCTATCGTGCGATTTCTTCAAAAGTTCGACGATAGCGTCGATATTTTCGAGCGCGATGTGCAAACCGAGCAAAATATGTTGTCTTTCTTGCGCTTTTTCGAGGTCGAAACGCGTTCTGCGCACGATTACGTCCTTTTGGTGAGCAACGTAGCATTCCAATATCTCTTTGAGGTTGAGAACGCGAGGTACGCCGTCTACGAGCGCGAGCATAATCATACTGAATGTCGTTTGCATCTGCGTTTGCTTGTAGAGTTGGTTGAGAAGAACTTGTGCGTTGACGTCCTTTTTGAGTTCGATGACGATACGCATACCGTGTCTGTCCGTTTCCTCTCTCAAATCGCTGATGCCTTCAAGGCGTTTGTCTTTGACTTGGTCGGCGATGTTTTCGATGAGTTTCGCCTTGTTGACTTGATAAGGAATCTCGGTCACGACGATACGGCTTTTGCCGTTTGCCATTTCCTCGATTTCCGCCTTTGCGCGAAGCACGCATGCGCCTCTACCCGTGCGATACGCTTGCTTAATGGAATGTCTGCCCAAAACGAGCGCGCCCGTCGGAAAGTCCGGCGCGGGGATATATTCCATAAGGTCGTCTACGGTTGCGTCGGGATTGTGCAAGAGCGCGATGGAAGCGTCTATAACCTCGCCGAGATTGTGAGGCGGAATGGACGTTGCCATACCCACCGCGATACCGTCCGAGCCGTTTACGAGCAAGTTGGGGAATCTTGAGGGCAACACGACGGGTTGTTCGCGCGTGTCGTCGAAGTTGGGATAGAAGTCAACCGTCTTTTTGTCGATGTCGCGGATCATTTCGAGCGCGATTTTGGAAAGACGAGCCTCGGTATAACGATATGCCGCCGGCGGGTCGCCATCGATCGAACCGAAGTTGCCGTGACCGTCTACGAGCGGACAGCGGATGGAAAAGTCTTGTGCCAAACGCACCATTGCGTCGTATACGGAACTGTCGCCGTGAGGATGGTATTTGCCGAGCACTTCGCCCACGACCATAGCGCACTTACGATAGGGCTTGTCGGGGGTCAGACCGAGTTCGCTCATAGCGTAAAGAATACGTCTGTGAACAGGTTTCAAACCGTCTCTTACGTCGGGGATTGCACGGGATACGTTGACCGCCATCGCATATGCGATAAAGGATTTTTTAAGTTCGCCGTTTATTTCCACGTCCTTGACGGTCGAGTTGGCTATATGTTGAATATATTCGTTGTTTTTATCGTCTCTTATGTTCGCCATAACTGCCTCCTTATACGTCGAGATCCGTCACGAGTTTCGCGTTCTGCTCGATAAATTCGCGGCGAAGTTCGGGTTGCTCGCCCATAAGTATGGAGAAGAGCCTGTCAGCCTCGATCGCATCGTCCATCGTAACTTTCAAAAGCGTACGTTTTTGCGGATCCATTGTGGTTTCCCAAAGTTGTTCGGGGTTCATTTCACCGAGACCTTTGTAGCGTTGAAGTTCGCCGCTCTTCCTGCCGAACTCGTTGTAATACGCCTCGAGACTCTCATCATCATAGAAGTACTGCTCTTGCTTGCCCTTTGCGATCTTATAAAGGGGCGGCAGAGCGATGTAGACGTGACCGTTTTCGATGAGCGGACGCATAAAGCGGAACAGGAACGTAAGCATCAAAATACGAATGTGGCTGCCGTCCACATCGGCATCGGTCATACAAATGATACGATTGTAGCGAAGTTTGCTCTCGTCGTACTCTGCGTTAATACCGCAACCGAATGCGGTTATCATCGCCTTGATTTCCTCGTTTTCAAGAACTCTGTGCAACGCGGCTTTTTCAACGTTGAGAATCTTACCTCTCAAAGGAAGAATCGCTTGGAAACGTCTGTCGCGGCCTTGCTTTGCGCTTCCGCCTGCCGAGTCGCCCTCGACGAGATATATTTCGCAGTTTTTGGGATCTTTGTCGGTGCAGTCCGCAAGTTTGCCGGGAAGCGTGGTGCTTTCGAGCGCACTCTTTCTTCTCGCGCTCTCGCGCGCCATACGCGCCGCTTCTCTCGCTCTTTGCGCCGTAATTGTTTTAAGCACGAGTTCCTTTGCTTCTCTGGGATGTTCCTCGAGATACGTTCCGAAACCTTCCGTAACGCCCTTTGCCACCGCTTGACGCATACTGCTGTTGCCGAGTTTAGTTTTGGTTTGTCCTTCGAATTGCGGTTCGGCGAGTTTGACCGAAATAACCGCCGTAAGACCTTCTCTGACGTCCTCACCGCTCAATTTTTCACTGCCTTTGAGGATTCCCGACTTAGAACCGTAATCGTTGATAATCTTCGTCAACGAGGCTTTGAAGCCGTCAAGGTGCGTGCCGCCTTCCTCGGTGTTGATGTTGTTTGCGAACGCCAAAATCGTGTCCGAATAACTGTCGTTGTACTGCATTGCGACTTCGATTTCGCTGTCAACGTACTTTTCGTCAAAGTAAATAACTTCGGGGAAGATGGTTTCTTTGGTTTTGTTCATCTCTTCGACGAAAGACACTATGCCGCCGTCGTAACGGAACACCTCTCTGCGCTCGGGCTGAATACGCTCGTCGGCAAGCTCGATGGTAAGTCCCTTGTTGAGATATGCAAGTTCGCGAAGACGAGTCTTCATCGTGTCGTAGTTGAATTCGAGCGTTTCAAAAATCTCGTCGTCGGGATAGAATGTTATCGTTGTGCCCGTATCCGTCGCATCACCCACGACCGCCAAAGGTCTTTCCGCAATACCGCGGTTGAAACGAATGCGGTAAAGTTTGCCGTTTTGTCTGACCTCTGCAACAAGCCATTCGCTGAGCGCGTTGACGCATGATACGCCCACGCCATGCAAACCGCCCGAAATCTTGTAGCCGCCGCTGCCGAATTTACCACCCGCGTGAAGCTTGGTCAAAACAACCTCGACTGCGGATTTGCCTTCTTTTTCGATAATGCCGGTAGGAATGCCTCTGCCGTTGTCCGTAACGCGAATCGCGCCGTCCGAGAGAATTTCCACAACGATATGCGTGCAGTAACCTGCGAGCGCCTCGTCGATTGAGTTGTCAACGACTTCCGTCACGAGATGGTGCAAACCTCTCACGTCTGTCGAGCCGATATACATACCGGGACGTTTTCTGACAGGGTCGAGTCCTTCGAG